>NZ_JALKFU020000361.1 GCF_023242965.2 Frankia sp. AgKG'84/4 | reverse complement strand
CGTCATCCCCACCGCCCCCTCCGGCGAGCCGGACGCCTCAGGCTGGGCCGCCGCCGGCCTCACCCCGCCCAACGGCGTCCCGGACCACCGTTAGCGGGACCGGGGGGTGGTTGGTGGGCCTAGACCCACCATCGAAGAGGCAGACCAGGCGGCTCGTGGCGACCCCGCCGCGAGCCGAGGCTCAGGACCATGACCAGAACCGCCGTCCCGATGCCGACCGCACCCACCCCACCCGCACGGGCGCTGCCCCCGGCTGCCGATCGCGCGCTCGCCCCCGACCTGGCGCGCGGCGCGATGCTGCTGTTCATCGCACTCGCCAACGCCGCCAACTGTGCCTTCGCCGGCCAGCCGGGCATCGACCCGACGCCCCGCGGCGCGGAACGCGTCGTGAACTTCCTGATGGTGACCCTGGTGCACGCGCGGGCCTACCCGGTGTTCGCCGTGATGTTCGGCTACGGCCTGATCCAGCTCGCCACCCGTCAGCGGGCGGCCGGCCAGGACGAGCGGCGGGTGCTGGGCCGCCGCGGCGGCGCGCTCGTCGGGTTCGGCCTGGTCCATGGCACGCTGCTGTACTTCGGTGACTTCCTCGGCGCGTACGGGATCGTCGGTCTCGTCGCGACGTTCCTGCTGCTGCGCCGCGGCGAGCGGTTCCACCGGGTGGTGCTGTGGCTGTGGGTCTGGCAGACCCTCGTGGTCGCGTTCTACGCGGTGACGCTCGCCGCCGGGTGGTCACACGGTCACGCGACGGTCCACAACTCCCCGGACGCTTCGCTCGCCGCGTCCTCCTACGGCCGGTCCGTGCTCGACCGGCTCGCCGAATGGCCGGTCCACACGCTGACCGTGTTGCCGTTCCTCGTCATCGTCTGGCTCGGCATGTGGATGGCACGCCGGCGCCTGCTCGACGATCCGGCGGCACACCGGGTGCTGCTGCGCCGCGTCGCCGTCGGCGGCGGCGCCCTCTCGGTCGCCGGAGCCCTGCCCTACGCACTGGTATCGGCCGGATTCCTGCAGGTCGACGCCGCTACCGTGAGGCACATGGCGATGCTGCACGACATCACCGGCGAGTACGGCGGCGTCGCGTACGTGGCCCTGTTCGGGCTGCTCGCGGTGCGCCTCGGCGCCCGGCGGCGCGGCCGGGCAGCCCCGAGGCGGTCCCTACTCCCCGCAGCCCCAGGGCCCGCCACCCCCCAGGGACCAGCAGTCCCTCCGAAACCAGCTGCCCGTCCGCAACGCCCAGCCACCCAGGAATCCGCAGCAGCCCGGGAACTCGCAGCAGCCCGGGAACTCGCAGCAGCCGCGCGCCCCGCAACAGCCTGGCGGCCCGCAGCAGGCGGGGAACCCGGCCGGTGGCCGGGTGGCGCCCGCCGCCACGCCGACCTACACCGGCCGGTCGGTACCTCCCGGGCAGGCCCAGCCTCCCGGGCAGGCCGTGCCGCGCGGCGCCGGACCGGCTGGTCAGCAGCGTGACCGGCCCCCGATGCCGACGGCTGGCCCGCCGTCAGCACCCTGGCCGGCACCAGGCGGCCAGCGCGCACCGGTGCCCCCGGCGCCGCGGACCGGGCCGATCTCGGCGCCGATGGCGACCAGTCCCTACCCGTCGTCCTACTCGCCACAGCCGGGCCGGCGCGGACCGGACCGCCGCCAGCTCGCCCTCATCGCCGCGGTAGTGCTCGCCGCGATCATCGGCATCGCGATCGCGGTCATCCTGCCGATCGGCCGCAAGGACAGCCCGCCGGCCAGCCTCGCGCCCACCGGCGTCGCACCCGGCCAGACAGCGAGTGCCACACCGAGCACGGCGCCCGGCTACGGCGTGCCGGTGACCGACGGCGACCTGCGGTTCGTCGTCTCCGGTCTGGACTGCTCCCATCGTCAACTCGGCGACGGACTGCTGGCGTTGGGCGCGAAAGGACGGTTCTGCCAGACTCGGGTCGCCGTGACCAACATCGGCGACGCCGGCCATTCGCTGGACAACACCGCCCAGTTCCTCTGGGACGATCGCGGCGCCCGCCACGAGGCGAACTTCCTCGCCCGCTTCAAGCTAGACGAGAACCTGTGGGACTCGATCGACCCCGGCGAGACGAAGAGCGGCACCCTGGTCTTCGACCTCCCGCTGGACGCGGCCCCGCGCCTGCTGGAACTCCACTCGGGCGCGCGCACCGCCGGCGCCAGGATCTCGGCCCGCTGACCGGCCGGCATCACCCGACGTCCTCACCGCGGACGCCCACGGCGCCGCCGGGCAGGGTCCCGCCGAGTGTGGTGAAGGACGCGGACGGTGCTGGCAGCCGCGTGTTGCGGTCGTCCGGCCGGATTCCGGCCAGCATGATCTCCAGGGCGCGCCGCCAGGATTCCGGCGCGGCCTGGTCGGTGAGTTCCGTCACCGTCCGTACCGACCACACCATCACCAGCACGTCCGCGGCCACCACGTCCTCGCGCACCGCGCCCGCACGCTTGGCGGCCTCCAGCATCGTCACGATCAGCGGGAGGACCTCGGCGCCGAGGGCCCGTGCGCCGGGGCTCCGCCACGTCCGCGGCGAAAGGAAAAGCCGGTGGAAGGGATCCGCCAGCAGAATCCGGGTCAGGAAGCACCGCAGCGCGTGTTCCGGCGGCTCGACGGCCGCGACCTGCGCCGCCAGTTCGCGGATGCCGTCGGCGATGGGGTGCAGGACGGCCTCGATGAGGGCGTCCTTGTTCGGAAACCTTCGGTAGAGGGTGCCCATCCCGACGCCGGCCTGGCGCGCGATTTCCTCGACGCCGACGTCCACCCCTCGCTCGACGAACAACTCCCGCGCGGCGGTGAGGATGCGCGTGCGGTTCAGTTCGGCGTCCCGGCGCAGCGGGCGCGCGGGCGGGCCGACGGCGGCTTCGGGAGCGGACGCGGACCTGGACGGCGATGACGACATGGAGGCCAGCGCTATCCGCAACGGCGTAACAACGTGGCTGTGAACCCCGGTGGCATTCTGATCATGGCAGCACACTGTAGGGGATTGTCTGGCTACAGTGCGATGTTTCTCGGCAAAAAGTGCCGCCATTCGGCTATACCCACCGCCCAATGGCCCAGACCGCCCGCTACCGTGACTGGTTGCTTGAACAGGGACAAGGTGGGCGGACGTCGAGAGCCCTTCACCGGTGGTGATCTGCCCGAGGTGGGAGTCAGGTGCGAGATAGCGGTGTCAATGCGGTCCCGGTTCGTCGGTCCGGACGGGCGGGTCCCCGCCAGGGCGCCGGGCTCGGCGCCCTGGCGCTGCTGCTCGCCGTCAGCGCGCTGGTGGCCGGCTGCACCAGCGACGGAACCCTCGTGGGCTCAGCGAGCCCGAGTTCGGCCGCGGCCGGCGCCGCCCCCGCCGGTGGTTCCGGCGCCGGCGGCGACGGCTCGGCACTGAAGCTGCTGGCGACCCTGCCGGTGCGGGCCGAGGACAACTCGCCCAAATATGTGCGCTCCGAGTTCGGGACGCCCTGGTCCGACGTGGACCACAACCACTGCGACACGCGGAACGACATCCTGCACCGCGACCTGCGCAGCACGACCATCCGCAAGTCGGACGACTGCACGGTGCTGACCGGCGAGCTGGTCGACCCGTACACGACCCGAATCATTCGGTTCGATCGGTCCCGCAACGCCTCCGCCGTCCAGATCGACCACGTCGTCCCGCTGGCCGATGCCTGGCGGACCGGTGCCCTCGACTGGACCGACGCGCAGCGCCTGCAGTTCGCGAACGACCCGGAGAACCTGCTCGCGGTGGACGGCCCGACCAACATTCGCAAGAGCGACCAGGACGCCTCCGAATGGCTGCCGCCCAGCCCAGGCGCCCAGTGCGCCTATGTGGCCCGCCAAGTCGGCCTCAAGTCCCGCTACCACCTGTGGGTGATAGCCGCCGAAGCCGCGGCGATGCGCACCGTCCTGCAGAAATGCCCCACCCAACCCGCCCTGGCCCTAACCGCCCCGAACTAACCCGCCCACCCCCCAACCCCCCAACGGAAGTCACCACACGGGTAACCACTGCACCGTGGGGGGTCTCGGGGGGGCTCGGCCCCCCCGGCAGACAAAAAAGGAAGCCCCCAACGGCGAAGCATGAGCCGTTGGGGGCTGACGTGGGCGAGGGGGGAGTTGAACCCCCACGTCCGTTAGGACACACGGACCTGAACCGTGCGCGTCTGCCATTCCGCCACTCGCCCGAGTGGGACTATCTGTGGACCGAGAGACACGCTACCACGCCGGAGATGTCCGTTGCGGCGGGGGGTCGCGTGGGTCGCGAACATGTCAGGCTGCCGAGCCGTGGGGCGAGCGCCCCCGGGGGCATACGATCTCACAGACCGGGAGAAGGGAGGTCGAGCATGGGCGTGCTACAACGCTTCGAACGGCGCCTGGGCGGCCTCGTCGAGGGCGCGTTCGCCAAGGTGTTCAAGGGTGGGGTCGAGCCCGTGGAGATCGCGAGCGCGCTGGCCCGGGAGACCGATGACAGGCGGGCGGTGAGTTCCAACCGGGTTCTCGTGCCCAACGAGTTCGCCGTCGAGCTCGCGACCGGTGACTTCACCCGGCTCTCCCCCTACGACCGGGCGTTGTGCGACGAGCTCGCGGAGATGGTCCGTGAGCACGCGGCCGAGCAGCGCTACACCTTCGTCGGCCCGGTGTCCGTCCGGATGTCGGAGGCGACCGATCTCGATGTCGGCGTGTTCCGGATCCGCAGCAGCGTGGCGGCGGCCGACCCGGGAGTGGTCAGCGGCCGGCGGCCGCGGCCGAGCGCGCCAGGCACACCTCATCTTCTGATCACGACCAAGGCGCCGGGTGGCGCCGGCGGCGAGCGAGAGTACCCGCTGGACGCTGAGACCACGGTGATCGGCCGCAGCGTCGAGTGCGACATCCGCCTGAACGACACCGGTGTCTCCCGGCGCCACGGCGAGATCCGCCGGCTTCCCGACGGGCAGTTCCTGTTCGTCGACGCCGGGTCGACGAACGGCAGTCTGGTCAACGGCCGCGCGGCCACCCAGGTCAAGCTCGTCAACGGCGACCGCATCGAGCTGGGCACCGCGACGATCGTGTTCCGCCGCGAGAGCAGCCGGGGCACCCCCCGCCCGGTCGGCCGGGGCACGCCGGTGCCCGACCGGGTCGCGCAGCGCCCGACCGGCCCCCCGGACCGGCGGCCGACCCCCGTTCCGGAAGATCCGTACCGGCGTGGCTCGAGTCCGCGCGGCGGCCGGGCCGACGCGTATGCCCAGCAGGATCCGCGTGACCGGTCGTATCCGCCGGATCCCTACCGGGAGCCGGACCGCCCAGCCCGCGCGGGCAGCGATCCAGGTCGTCGCGGCTCCTGGCCCGACGTCGGTCCCCCGCGCGCTACTGGCGACCGCGGGCGCGGCTACGACG
>NZ_JALKFU020000360.1 GCF_023242965.2 Frankia sp. AgKG'84/4 | reverse complement strand
CGGCGGGCCCCGACCGCGCCGCACGGGGCCACGGCCTGCGCGGCGATCGACGGGGCGAGCCAGCGGGTGAGGTAGCGGCGCAGCTCGACGCCGGTGCGCGGCGGCGCACCGGCGTCGAGGACGAACGACTGCGCGGTCCGCAGCAGCTGCTCGACAAGTTCGTCGAGGTCATCGGGGCGGAATCCGGCCCGCGCCCAGTCGACGGGAAACCGGCCGATGAAGTCCCGCCCGAGTGTGAGCGTCGCCGGGGCGGTGTATCCCTGCGCGAACGCGCCGCGCCCGGCGGACAGCAGCAGCCCCACGTAGGGTTCGGCCGGCATCGTCTCGATCAGGTACGCGACGCCTTCGACCGCGACCTCGGCGGGCGTGCCGGAATGCTCCGCGAGATGCCGCTCGATGCGGTCGAGGAAACCGCCGGCGGCGGCGGTCGCCGCGGCGGCGAACAACTGACCCGCGGAAGGGAAGTACCGGTACACCGTCTGGCGGGTGACGCCCAGTTCACGAGCGACGTCACTGATACCCGCGCCGACGCCAGCCCGGTCGAGGCAGACGCGCGCCGCCGCGAGGATCCGGTGGACGGCCTCGGCGTCGCTCGCCGGTGGGTCCCCTGACCAGCCATGGCTGCGCAACCGTGCCCCTTTCCGCCGGTTCGAATGTACCGACGGACGGTGGGGATTCGGCCTGGGGCCGCCCTGTGCCTGACCGAGCGGTCGCGACCGCGGATGACGGGCCGCTGCCGCGCCGCCCGGCGCCAGGTCAGGGCATCAGGCTCGTCAGCGGGCGATCGCGGGAGAGCCGGCGGTCGCGCGCCGCCGCTGGGCGGGAACGGCGATCGGGACGGTCTGGGCGTTCTCGTGCACGATGAGGATCGTCGTGATCTCTTGGCGGGCCGACGGCGAGAGGCCGGGGTCGACGAGCAGCGCGGCGATCTCACGGCGCCGCGCCCGCTCCGCGCGGTGGGAGGCGAACTTCTCCCGCAGCGACGGCACGAGGGAATTCTGTACGCGCATGGGAAACTCCTCGGGTTAATAGCAGGGGAAGACGGGCCACTGTCATCCTCCGACTCCATTGTGCACACCGGTCGGCACTCTGCGGCCAAACCTCGACGTGATGTGGACTTCAGTCCCTAATCTCGTCAAGACCTATGACCTGCTTCACTTGGCCGCCCTACTGGCATTGCACCCGCGTCACGGGTCGTTCGCCCACAACCACCGCAGCCGAGTCGGCAGCCGGCTCGACCAGAACAGCATTTCTGCAGGTCAGTGGCCATACACGACGGCCGAGAGGGCCGCCCGCTCGCCAACGGGAACTCCGCGGCCCCGCCGACACGATCCGGACCACGGGGACCTATTCGTTAAACGATATGAGTCACCCCACACCGTCTGCCGGCAACGCAACGCAAACTCCGCCTTAACCGTCGGGTGCCCGACGCCCCGAATAAGCACTGAATACGGAGAGCCCATTCCCGTTCCCGTCGACCGCCGCCCTTTCGAGTGCCGACGACAGCCGCCGCCAAAAGAATCGACAGCTCGCGGAAACCTGCGTCGAACGATATCGGTGGCCGCCGGCGTGTCACCGTACGACATCCACCTCGACCCGGCGACGAGGTGAACACGTTCGGTTACGACCCTCGACGGGAGCCGGCGGACGGGCGGACCGGTATCGGGCGGAGAGCACGGCGGGCGGAGAGCACGGCGGGCGGCCGGTGGGAGTGCCGCCCACGAAGGCTGCGGGTCGCCTGGGATGGCCCGGCCGGCGGTAGGGATCGTGCTCTCGCATCACCGCCGCCGCGGACTCGCGGAGGAAGAACTCGACGCGATCGCGGCTCAGGTCGCCGAGCCGTGTCATGGCCTGCGGCCCGTTCGGGCATCATCCGCGGGATATCCCGTGCGCATAGCTGGGCAGCACGCTCAGAATCCGCGCTGGTCGACCGAGCTGTTTGGGCGTCGGGACCGGAAACAATGTGACCGGAGAAACGATCCAGCGGTACCGGAGTCACCGCCGGGAAGACGTCACCGGACAAATGTGCTGGCGGCGGCGACAGGGTGCTCCGCGCGATGCCTCTGGCGAGAGCGAGAGCGCGGCCCCGCGTCCCCCGGAGGCGTAGCCGCACCGCCGCGCGTTCCAGGCGGGCTGGCCGTACGCCTCCGGAGAGGGTGGGAACAGGTGCCGGGGTTCGGGACCACGGTGGCGGCGTCGAGCGCCGGCCAGTGATCGGGCTCCACCGGCCGCACCTCCGTGTCAGGTGGTGCTCCAGGTCACCGACCTGGGGTGCAGCTGGGTCAGCGGGCGCCAGCGGGCGCCGCGACACGCCGCGGGATCGACCGGCGGCGCTGGACGGAGGCGAGCGTCGAGGCGGCCAGGTCGTCCTGCTGCCGGATCAGGACGGTCTGGATCTCCTGGCGGGCGGCCGGCGAGAGGCCGGGGTCGCCCAGCAGGGCGGCGACCTCACGACGCTGGGCGCGGTAGGCGCGGTAGGCGGCAAACGAGGTCCGGAAGGAGGCGCCGGCAACAATCTGAGTACGCACCTGAATCTCCTTGATGTGTGTGTCGAGAAGGTCTGCCCCTCGAAGTCCATTCTGCACCAGAAGAGGCGCAGCTATGCGGACCCGCGACGTGATCTGGACTGCACCTACACCGGATTCGCCGGGGAATATGAGCTGGCCCACGAGATGGCGCTCACATAAACGCCAGGTCGGTAACCGCCGTCACAGCCGCGCGGCCGGTGAACCCACAATTGCGTCACGCCGGTCACATTCCCGCCGGCCGGTCAGGCGACCCGGACCATCGGGACGCCCGACACAGCGGGCCGCCGGGTCGCCCGGACGTCGCCCCGGTCCATGAGCAGGAATCCATCCGATGTCCGAAGTGGAAACACGCGGCCGCGGCCGTGTCTCGTTGTGTTGTCTGATACCGCGGCCAACCCAGGCCGCACCAGTCGGGGGAACGGGGACCGGGCATGGCTGTTCGTTGGAACAGCGGCGAGCGGACAACGGCAGGATCATCACCACGGGTGCACCGACGCGGGCCCCGCCGCACCGCCGTCGCCACGCTTACGAGGTCGGTGACGGTCGTGACCGCGGCCGCCGCGCTGGCCCTGCCGGGGACGGCGCGGGCCGCGGACACCGTGGGCTATCCGGCTGCCCCGTCGCGGGGAAACGGCGTGGCCGTGCCCTTCGAGGGGTTTGTCGGCGGCGGTGGCGGGCCGGCCCCGGTCGGCGGTGCGGTCGGTGTCGACCTCGTCCTGGGCTCCACCGCCCAGCCATACCTGCCCTGTCAGCACTACGACCAGCGTTCCCGGACCGGTGACACGTTTGTGAACGCGTGCCAGGAACGGGGCAGCTATGCCACTTTCACGCGCTTTCCGGCCGGCGGTGCGCTCGTCTTTCCGCACGGCTATTTCCTCGGTGACACGCAGCCTGACCTGGTCCGCGGCGGGACGGTGAACACCGGCTGGGGGGCCCGGGCCGCCGCTCTGTCGTTCGAGTTCTACCCGGAGCCTGGCCGCGACGCCGAGTTCGTCCACAGCCGCTTCTACGTCGACCGCTTCACCCGGCACGCCAACGGCTGGACGTACTCGGCGGACGTCGGCCGCATCCCGCTACGGGCCCGGACGGATCCGGGCACCGCCCACTTCGGCGGCCGGCTCACGGTCGGCGGCCGCCCGCCCGCGCCCGGGCGGGTGTCGATCACCGTGTTCGGCGGATCGGCGCGCTCGTCGAGCGGCTATCCCCTCTCCTCGTTCGCTGCCTCCACCGGCACCGGCGCGCCAAGCTGGACGAGCACCCCGCTGTACGCCGGGTCACACCGGATCACCGTCGTCGACACCACGACCCGTCGCCAGTGCGTGCTGGACCGACTCGACGTGCGCGGCGACACCACCGTCGACTTCGACCTGGCACTGCCCGGCTTCGGGCACCCGGAGGGCTCCTGCACGGGCTGATGCCCTACCAGGTGACCGGCAGCTCCCGCAGGCCGTAGACGACCGTCTGCGAGCGGAACTCGAGCTGGTCGGCGGGCACGGCGAGGGCGAGCCCCGGCAGGCGGCGCAGCAGGGCGGGCAGGCCGATGCGCAGCTCGAGGCGGGCCAGCGGGGCGCCGAGGCAGTGGTGGCGGCCGAAGCCGAACGCGACGTGCCCGACGGCGCCGCGGGTGATGTCGAGCCGGTCGGGGTCCTCGACGAACGCCGGGTCCCGGTTCGCGGCGGACAGCGAGAGCAGCAGATGCTCGCCCGCCGCGACCGGGCGGTCGCCGACCATCGCGTCGGCGCGCACGGTGCGCGGCACGGCGGCGTGCACGACCGAGAGCCATCGGAGCAGTTCCTCGACGGCCGGGACGGTTCGCGCCGGGTCGTCGCGGACCGCGGCGAGCTGCTCGGGGTGCGCCAGCAGCGCGAGCGTGCCGAGGGCGAACATGTTCGCGGTGGTCTCGTGCCCCGCGATCAGCAGCAGGTTGGCGAGGCCGACGAGTTCGGCGGTGCTCAGCTCGTCGCCGTGCTCGCGCACGAGCATGCCGAGGGTGTCCTCGCCCGGCGCGGACCGGGCGAGGGCCACCAGGTGTCCCATGTACTCCCGGTTCTCGCGCAGCACGTCGAGCCGCTCGGCCACGGGCAGGGAGGTGTCGATCTGGCGGGCGGTGCGGGCGTGGAACTGGTCGCGGTCGGCGTAGGGCACGCCGAGCAGCTCGCAGATCACCATTGACGGCACCGGCAGGGCGAACAGGCGGATCAGGTCGACGGGCCGCCCGGCCCGCTCGACGTCGTCGAGGGCCTGCTCGACGATCTCGGCGATGCGTCCCTCCAGCCGGCTGAGCCGATGGCCGGTGAACTCCGGGGTGAGCATGCGCCGCAGCCGGGTGTGGTCGGGCGGGTCGAGGACGAGCAGGTTGCCGGCGCGCAGGTCGGCGAGCCGTTCGCCGTGCGGGCCCCGCGCGTTGGGATCGGCGGTCAGGAAGCCGCCGGCGGCGCTGCCGAAACCCGCCGTGTTCCCGAGGACCTGGCGGACGTCGGCATACCGGGTCACCAGGTCGGCATGCAGCCCGAAAGGGGTCGTCACCGGCCAGGGCCCGCCCGCTTCCCGGGCACGCGCAAGGTCCGGATCCGGCGCGAAACCCGACCGGCGCAGATATGTCGGTGTCGACTGGACATCCGTCATGATGTGGGTGTCCCTCACCATCGGGTGGCGGCGAACGAGCGGGCGACGAGGGACGCTACCCGCGGGCGACCGGCGCCCGGGCGGTCGCGGGAATTGCCCCGAAGATGGCGGACACGGCCGTTCCCGGCTTTCCTCGCGACCAGGATCCGGTCGCCGAACAGCTGGCTGAGCAGCTTCAGGTACGGCGACTCGCCGCAGCCGGAGCAGGCG
>NZ_JALKFU020000035.1 GCF_023242965.2 Frankia sp. AgKG'84/4 | reverse complement strand
GCGCCGGGCGGTGGTGGCGGCCGCGACCGGCGGCGGGCCGCCGGGACGGCCGTCCTGCGAGTCGTTGAGCGCGGTGGCGGCGGGGATGAGCACTGCCATTCCCAGGATGAGGCCGGCGGCGCGCCGCACCAGGTGCCCGCTGACCGGGACGCGCCGACGATGGCCATCTCCGTGGCCGGGCAGGCTGGTCTGGGGTCGAGCGTCGGCGGGTTGCTGCCCTGGCGGGACAGTGCCGCCGGGGACGGCCGTCGAGGCCAGCCCCCGGGAATGGCCGCCGACGGCGGGGCGTCGGGACGTCGGGCGTGCGCCGGGCATGCGTCGTACCTCCGGACCGCCCGCTGCGGACGGGCGGTCAGCCGTGCGGCGACCACACTCTCGCGTCCACCGCAAATCGGAAACGTGATGCAGTGACCTTGTACTATGGATCTCTACCGAGCCAACCCGCTTCGGCCGCGATTGTCTTCTGATTGATATCACGTTGCGTGGACCGAGGGTGACATCGACCCTCGCTGGATGCCAGCCGCGTGGCCGTGCACCGGGTCCGCAATACTCCCGACACGGGCCGTTCGAATTGCCTCCGCGCCGGACTGGTCGCTCTGGACGCCACGATGGTGTGTGAACGCGGATTGGCGACAAATTGAGGAAACGAAGGCGCGGAGGTGGCGATGCCGGACAGTCCCGAGCCAACGACTACTGGTGAGGTAGGCGACGCCATCGCCTCCACCGGCCCGTCGGGACCAGCGATGAGCTACGAGGCCGCCCGCGCCGAGCTGGAGGACGTCGTCCACCGGCTGGAAGCCGGCGGGGTGACGCTGGAGCAGTCCCTGGCCCTCTGGGAACGCGGGGAGGAGCTGGCCCGCGCCTGCCAGGCCCTCCTCGACGGCGCCCGCGCCCGCCTGCACGCCGCCGACACCGACCGCGCCGCCGCGACACCACCCCGCCCGGCCTAGCTCCCACCAGGCCGCACCCAGTCGATCATCATCGGGGCATCCGGACCCGCACCCGCTGTCGAGCGACCAGTCGGCGCCGCGGCCTGTCCTTCCGCGTGGGCAGACCGGACATCAAGCCCCCCAAGCGACCAGCCAGCAGCACACCCGGTTCCCCGGGCTCTCGCGCCCCTATTCGTCGGCGGCGACCGCGCCGAACTGGCCGCCCGCGAGGCGGACCGCGAGGCGTTCCCCGGCCTGGACCTCCGCGGGATCGCGCAGGACGGCGCCGTCACGCGCCCGCTGCACGACGGCGTAACCGCGGTCCAGCGTCGCGGCCGGGGACAGCGCGCGCATCCGCGCCCGGGTCCCGGTGAGATCCCGCTCGGTCACGTCGAACGCGTGGTGGACGCAGCGCCGGGCGCGGGCCCGCAGCGCCGCGACCTCCTGGTCACGTCGGTCGAACTCGACCCAGGGCGCCGCGAGGACGGGGCGGTGGCGGATGTCGGCCAGGCGGCGTTCCTCCCGGTCGAGGCGGTGCTCCAGCGCGCGGCGGGTCCGGGCGCGCAGCTGGGCGACCGCGACGGCCTGCTCGCCGACGTCGGGCACCACCCGCTTGGCGGCGTCGGTCGGCGTCGAGGCCCGCACGTCGGCCACGAAATCGAGCAGGGGGGCGTCCTGCTCATGTCCGATTGCCGACACGATGGGCGTTCGCGCCGCTGCCACGGCCCGCACCAACGCCTCGTCCGAGAACGGCAGCAGGTCCTCCAGCGACCCTCCGCCGCGGGCGATGACGATCACCTCCACGTCCGGCGCGCGGTCCAGCTCGCGCAGCGCGTCGATCACCTGAGACACCGCCAGCGGCCCCTGGACGGCGACCTCGCGCAGCTCGATGCGCACCGCCGGCCAGCGTCGGCGCGCGTTCTCCACGACGTCCCGCTCGGCGGCGCTGGCCCGGCCGGTGATCAGCCCGACGGCCGCCGGCAGGAACGGCAGCCGCCGTTTGCGGGCGGGCGCGAACAGCCCTTCGGCGGCCAGTGTGGCCCGCAGCTGCTCCAGCCGGGCCAGCAGCGCGCCAGCGCCGAGCGGGCGAATCTCCACTGCCGCAAGAGCAAGCGTGCCACGGCCGGGGTGGAACGCGGGCTTGCCCCACACGACCACCCGGGCGCCGTCGACGAGCGCTGGACCGACCGCGTCGCAGACGGCCCGTGGGGCGGTGACCCGAAGGGAGACGTCCGCGACGGGGTCCCTCAGGGTGAGGAAGACAGTGCCCATTCCGGGGCGGCGGACGACCTGGGTGACCTGACCCTCGACCCACACCCGGCCGAGCCGGTTGATCCAGTCCCCCACCGCGCGCGAGACCGTGCGGACCGGCAAGGGCTGTTCGGCAGTCGAGGTCAGGGCCATAGGAGGCACCGTAGCGGGGGCCACCGACAGGACCTGCGGGGTCCGCCCGGCCGTGGCGCGGACCGGATCGGACGTTGTCGCCATCGGGTGATGGATCGCCCGACCGCTCTTCCAGCAGACGCCCGACCGCGTAGACTGCCCTGCATGGGCCGGGTCCTTCTTGCCAAGCCGCGCGGCTACTGCGCCGGTGTCGATCGAGCTGTTGTGACCGTGGAGAAGGCGCTGGAGCTCTACGGCTCACCTGTCTACGTACGTAAGCAGATCGTGCACAATCTTCACGTCGTCAAGACGCTGGAGGCCAAGGGCGCGATCTTCGTCGAAGAGACCGAAGAGGTGCCCGAGGGCGCCACGGTGGTCTTCTCCGCGCACGGCGTAGCCCCGACGGTGCACGAGGAGGCGTCGGCGCGCCAGCTGCGCACCATCGACGCCACGTGCCCTCTCGTCTCCAAGGTGCACCACGAGGCGCGTCGCTTCGCCCGCGAGGACTACGACATCCTCCTCATCGGCCACGAAGGCCACGAGGAGGTCGTCGGCACCACGGGTCAGGCGCCCGACCGCATCCATCTAGTGGACGGTCCGGAGGACGCAGCCGGTGTCAAGGTGCGCGATCCCGAGCGCGTCGCCTTCCTCTCTCAGACCACTCTCTCCGTCGATGAGACGATGACGACGGTCGACGCCCTGCGTGAGCGCTTCCCGCATTTGCAGGGGCCGCCGAACTCTGACATCTGCTACGCGACGCAGAACCGTCAGGTCGCCGTCAAGGAGATCGCCGAGAAGGTCGAGCTCCTGATCGTCGTGGGTTCGCGGAACTCGTCGAACTCGGTTCGCCTCGTCGAGGTCGCTCTGGACGCCGGCGTGCCGGCCTCGTACCTCGTCGACGACTCGACCGAGGTCGAGGAGGCCTGGCTCGACGGCATCCAGACCGTCGGCGTCACCAGCGGTGCGTCCGTCCCCGAGGAACTCGTCATCGGCGTCATGGCCTGGCTCGCCGAGCGCGGCTTCGGCGACGTCGAGGAAGTCACTTCGGCGGACGAGCACCTGCTGTTCGCACTGCCCCCGGAGCTCCGCCGCGACATCCGCGCCAAGGAGCGCGAAGCCGCCGCTTCCTAGACCCCCGCGCCGCCTGGCGGCGGCGTCACCCAGCTCGACTCCACTCGACCCTTCCACGCCGCGGCGCCACGGTGGCCCAGCCACCCAGGCGTCGCGGCGTTGTCGTCTCCAGCACTCAGCACCGGAGCGGAGCTTCGGGCCGCTTCTGTAGGCCTCCGCGCCCGTTTCGCCCCTACACAAGCGGCCCCAAGCCGCTGCGCCCACCGGCCGCCGACCGAGGCCCGACGCTGGTGGCCTGGCGCCGAGGTGGGGGTGGCGGGACGCCGTCGGGTCTGGTGACGTTGTGAGATGGCCCGTGCCTGTAGGCGTGGAGGGAACGTGCGGGTGAGATGTCCTAGGGTCGGCCGTAGGGTCCGGCAGCCGCAGTGAGTCCGGCGTCCTGGCATCCCGGCGTCCTGGCATCCCGGCGTTTTGGCATCCCGGCGTTTTGGTCGGGATAGCGGACGCCGGGGCGGGAACGCTGGTCGCGGGCCGGCCGGTCGACGGCGACGAGAACATCTCAGGAGAAACGGGCGCATGAGCGAGCAGGAATACCGCATCGAGCACGACAGCATGGGCGACGTCCGGGTACCGGCGTCAGCCCGGTGGCGGGCGCAGACGCAGCGGGCGGTGGAGAACTTCCCCGTTTCGGGCCAGCGGATCTCCCGTGCGCACATCCAGGCGCTCGCGCGGATCAAGGCCGCCGCGGCGACGGTGAACGCCAAGCTCGGGGTGCTCGACGGCGACATCGCCGAGGCGATCAGGGACGCGGCGGCCGAGGTCGCCCGCGGCGACTGGGACGACCAGTTCCCGCTCGACGTCTTCCAGACCGGTAGCGGCACGTCGTCGAACATGAACACCAACGAGGTGCTGGCGTCGCTGGCGTCCGACCGTCTCGGCCGGCCGGTGCACCCGAACGACCACGTGAACGCCTCGCAGAGCTCGAACGACGTGTTCCCGTCGTCGATCCACGTGGCTGCCACCCAGGGGATCGTCCAAGAGCTCATCCCGGCGCTGGAGCACCTCGCGGCCTCCCTCGGCCGCAAGGAGACCGAGTTCGCGGACGTGGTGAAGTCGGGCCGTACCCATTTGATGGACGCGACCCCGGTGACGCTCGGCCAGGAGTTCGGCGGGTACGCGGCGGCGGTCCGCCTCGGCGTGGAGCGCCTGACCGTGGCGCTGCCGCGGGTCGGGGAGCTGCCGCTGGGCGGCACGGCGGTCGGCACGGGGATCAACACCCCGCCCGGCTTCTCCGCCGCGGTGGTCGAGGAACTGGCGGCGAACACCGGCCTGCCGCTGACGGAGGCGCGTAACCACTTCGAGGCACAGGCGTCCCGCGACGGGCTCGTCGAGGCGTCCGGTGTGCTGCGGGTCATCGCGATCTCGCTCTACAAGATCGCGAACGACCTGCGCTGGGCGTCCTCCGGCCCGCGTGCGGGCCTCGGTGAGATCCACCTGCCGGACCTGCAGCCGGGATCGTCGATCATGCCGGGGAAGGTCAACCCGGTCATCCCCGAGGCGGTCTGCCAGGTCGTCGCGCAGGTCATCGGGAACGACGCAGCGGTCGCGTTCGGCGGATCCGCCGGCAACTTCGAGCTGAACGTCATGCTGCCGGTGATCGCGCGCAACCTGCTGGAGTCGATCCACATCCTGTCGACGATCAGCGTCCTGCTCGCCGACAGGTGTGTCGACGGGATCAAGGCGAACGTCGAGCGGTGCCGCCGGTACGCGGAGTCGTCGCCGTCCATCGTGACCCCGCTGAACAAGTACATCGGGTACGAGGAGGCAGCGAAGGTCGCGAAGCTGTCCCTGGCCGAGGAGAAGACGATCCGCGAGGTCGTCGTCGAACGCGGCTACCTCGAGGCCGGCAAGCTCACCGAGGAGCAGCTCGACGCCGCCCTCGACGTGCTGTCAATGACGCACCCGTAGTAGAGGACGCACCCGAAGTAGAGAACGCACCCGTAGTAGAGACGCACCCGTAGTAGACGCGTCCGAACCGTCGCGGCGCCCACGCGGCACCTTTTCGGATCACAGCGTGTAGTTGATCACGGGTGGGCCGGCTCCGACCGTTCGCCGGAGCCGGCTCCCCGCGCCGCCGCCGACCGGGGCGCCGTCCCTCCCAAGCACCGCCCGGTGCGGGCGATGTCCGTCCGACAGGGATGGCGCCGGTCGCGGTCGCGGCGGAAGCCGTGGAAGACCCCCCAGACAGCCTCCACGACCCCCGCGACCTGTCTAACGAGCCAGCCGCCCGCGCGTTACGGGTCCAGGACCAGGCAATCCGGCCGCGGCGACGCCCACGGGCGATGGACCTGGCCGCGAGCGCGCCACCGGCGGGCGTAAAGCGCCGTTTCATCCTGATGAGACCGGTAAGGCCGGTGCCCACGTGGCCCCCACGGGCCCACACCCCGGTCACATCGGCGCCGAACCGCGGGCTTCGCCGCTGCCGACCGGGAACGCCTAGCGGTATTCCGGCACGTCTCGGGTATTACACAAGGATTCGACCTGCCTACCGATCGTGATACCGCGTGCGTAAAACGCCTCCAGGAAAGCGCGGAGAAGAAATAAACGTAACAAGACCGTGCAACATGGCTGACGACGCCGTCCCGCCAGATAGCCTCTGGTCCACCGGGAGCCGGAAGAATTGCGGGGAGGTGACGGTGTTCGACTATGACGTCCTCGTCATCGGGTCCGGACCCGGCGGGCAGAAGGCTGCGATCGCGGCAGCCAAGCTTGGCCGGCGGGTCGCGATCGTCGACAAGCGAGAGATGATCGGCGGGGTCAGTATCAACACTGGCACGATCCCGTCCAAGACCCTGCGGGAGGCCGTTCTCTACCTGACCGGCATGTCGCAGCGTGAGCTGTACGGGTCGAGCTATCGCGTCAAGGACGACATCACTGTCGGTGACCTTTCGGCGCGCACCCGGCATGTCATCAGCCGGGAGATCGATGTCATCCGCAACCAGCTCAGCCGCAACCACGTCACGCTGCTGACGGGGCTGGCGAGCTTCATCGACCCACATTCGGTGAGCGTTCGCGCCGCCGGCGACGTCGAGGATCGGCGGGTCACCGCCGAGCGGATCATCATCGCCACCGGGACGCGGCCCGCGCGGCCGGACACGGTCGACTTCGACGGCCGGACGGTCGTCGACAGCGACCAGATCCTCGCGCTGGAGAGGCTGCCGCGGTCGATGGTGGTCGTCGGCGCCGGGGTGATCGGCATCGAGTACGCCTCGATGTTCGCCGCCCTCGGTTCCAAGGTCACGGTCGTCGAGCGCCGCGACCGGATGCTCGACTTCTGCGACGTGGAGATCGTCGAGGCACTGAAGTACCAGCTTCGGGACCTCGCGGTGACCTTCCGCTTCCGCGAGTCGGTCGTCTCCGTCGAGCGGCACAACGGCGGGACGCTGACGCTGCTGGAGAGCGGCAAGAAGCTGCCGGCGGACACGGTCATGTACTCCGCCGGGCGCCAGGGGCTCACCGACATCCTGAACCTGCCCGCCGCGGGCCTGTCCGCGGACAACCGCGGCCGGATCAAGGTCGGGTCGGACTTCCGGACCGAGGTCGAGCACATCTACGCCGTCGGCGATGTCATCGGCTTCCCGGCGCTGGCCGCGACGTCGATGGAACAGGGCCGCCTGGCCGCCTACGCCGCGTGCGACGAGGAGGTCAACGCCCTGCGGGCGGAGCTGATGCCGATCGGGATCTACACGATTCCGGAGATCTCCTACGTCGGGCGCACCGAGGACGAGCTGACCGAGCAGGCCATCCCGTTCGAGGTGGGCATCGCCCGGTACCGGGAACTCGCCCGCGGCGCGATCCTCGGCGACTCCTACGGCATGCTGAAGCTCCTGGTCAGCCCCGAGGACCGCAGCCTGCTCGGGGTCCACTGCTTCGGCACCGGAGCCACCGAGCTCATCCACATCGGGCAGGCCGTGATGGGCTGCAACGGCACCATCGACTACCTGGTCGACAGCGTCTTCAACTACCCGACGCTGGCCGAGTCCTACAAGGTCGCGGCGCTCGACGCCATGAACAAGATGCGCGCCGTCGCCCGTTTCAGCGGCTGATCCCCGCCCGGCGGTCCTCCCGCCGGGCACCCACACCACCGCGAGCCCCGTCGCGGGCCGAGGCGCCAGCTCCCGGTCCCCCGCGCGCGACGGGGCATCGTCAGGTGCCCGGCCCCGGCCAGGCGACGCTCCACCGCCCTTAGCTGGACCAGGCGGACCCGGCCTAGCTGCCGAGGGCTGCCGAGGCCCGCGCGGCCCGCCAGGCCAGGGCAGACAGTCCCTGCACGGTGGCCACGCCCGAGGCCATGCTCGGGCCGTTCTTCGTGTACACCGCCATGATGTAGTCCCGGCCGTCGCCGCGGACGTGCGCCAGGCTCGTGATCACCCAGCCGCTCGCGCGGGGCAGCCAGCCGTTCTTCAGCTCCACGGTGACGCCGGACGCAACGCCGCCGGTGAGCCCCCACCGCTGCGCCGGGATGACGGTCTTCAGCAGGCCGCTGATCACGCCGCGCTGCGCCGCCGTCAGGACACCCGGATAGGAGACGGCTCGCAGCACCGCGAGCTGATCGGCGCCCGTGGTGCGGGTCAGGCCCCAGAGCCCGCCCGATCCGGCCGTGGTGGCACTCATGCCGAGCCGGGCGAAGAAGGCGTTCATCCCCGAGGTGCCGCCCGCGTCGGACCACAGGGCGCTGGCCGCGGCGTTGTCGCTCACCGAGATCATCTTCCGGGCGAGGGCCTGCTGACGGGTGGTGAGCCGGCCGGAGTCACCGGCTCGCGACACGAGCGCGGTGAGGATGTCGAGCTTGACCGAACTCGCCGTCTCGTAGCCCGCGACGGCCGGGTCGGTCACCGCGGCGGTGGTGCCGGCGACCGCGTCGTAGAAGGCCACGCTCACGTGTCCCGGGCGGCCCGCGAGATAGGTCCGAAACGCCGCCGTGAGGCTGGCAGTGCGGGTCGTCGCGGTGCTGGTCGTCGCGGTGCTGGTCGTCGCGGCCACGGTCTCGACGGTGGCGGTCGCGGCGCGGGCGAGGTCGAGCGCGAAGGCGTTGGCGTCCGGATAGCGGTCGGCGGGGGCCTTCTCCAACGCGCGCAGCACCACCGCGGCCAGCGGCGCCGCCACCGCGGTCAGCGGGGGCGGCCGTTCGGTCAGATGCTGGTTCCACAGCACCGGCAGCGGCTGCTTCCGGGCGAACGGCGGCCGGCCGGCGAGCAGCCAGTAGAGCAGGGCGCCGAGTGCGTAGAGGTCGGTGCTCGGTCCCAGCCGACCGCCCTGGATCTGTTCGGGCGCCATGTAGAGCGGCGTGCCGGCCATCCGGCTGGCGGTGGCCGACGCACCCTCGAACAGCTTCGCGATCCCGAAGTCGCTGACCTTGGGCGTCCCGTCGCTGGTGAACAGGACGTTGTCGGTCTTGATATCGCGGTGCAGAACCCCGTGGTCATGGGCGTGTTCCAGCGCGGCCGCCACCGCCAGCCCGACGGCGCACGCCTGCTCGGGGCCCAGCTGCTCCCGCCGGCGCGCCAGCGTGCCCCCGGCGAGGAGTTCCATCACCACCAGGCACAGGCCCTCGGCCTCGACGTAGTCGTGCACGCGGAGCACATGCGGATGGTCGAGCCCGGCCAGCACCCGGGCCTCGTCGGCGAACCCGAGCGTCGCGCCCTCGGGGCTCTCGGCCTCCATGACCTTGATAGCCACCGCCCGGCCCATCCGCCGATGCTCGCCGGCCAGTACCAGTCCGTACGCGCCGGACCCCAGTCGCCCGCCGACCGTGTAGCCGGGCAGGGCGCTCTCCACCCGTTCCCGGTCGACAATCATCGAACGACCCCGCGGGCGCGCCACCCGACATCCGCTGTCCCAACCATCGTGGCCGTCAGTCTAGCCATCCGGCCACAAACCGTCACAGATCACCCACCGTCCGGCGAAGCGGTGGAGGCGGCTTTCGCACAGCAGTCGGCGCAGGCCGGACGACTGGCTGCCGGCCCCGGCTCAGGGCCGGCGGTCGAGCCTCGCGACGAGCAGGTTCGGATCGGTGCGGGTGAAGAAGGCGCCGTTGGAGACGTAGACGGTGTTGCCGCGGAGCTGGACGTGGGTGGGGTTGGACAGGCCGTCGGCCGCCGTGAGGACGACCTGCGGGGCCTGGCCGCGGCGGAGGAGCACGACCTCGCTCGTCCCGTTCACGGCGGCGAGGATGGCGTCGTCGCGGCCGAAGACGGTGAAGTTGTCCAGGCCGCCGGCGATGCCGGACACCACCGTCTGGATGGGTCCGGCCGAGCCGTTGGGGGCAACGGGGATTTTCACGATCGTCCCCGTGTCGGTGTTGCTGACCCAGACGTAGCGCCCGCGCACGGTGATGCCGTTGGCGCCGAACAGGTCGACGCGGGCCAGCTCGGGGCCCTTCGCCCAGACGACAGGGACGCCGCCGGCGCGGGGCACCTTCCAGACGACGCCGAGATTGGAGTCCGCGATGTACAGGTTGCCGGTGCGTTCGTCGAGGGTCAGGCCGTTGGGGAACGCGTCCGCGGGCAGGTGGGCGATCTGTTCCGGGCTGCCGTGGCCCCGGATTCGCCAGACGCCGCTGTCGGCGTTACCGGTGCAGTTGACCACGTAGATCGTGCCGTCAGCGGCGCGGGCGATGCCGGAGCTGAAGGAGCCCTGGAGAATCGGGCAGGCGCCGGTTCGGGGTAGCGCGCCGAGGAGCTCGACGCGACCGGTGCCGCGCACGCGCACCACGGAGCTCGCGTTGGTCAGCGAGATCAGTGCCGAGCCGTCCGGTTCCAGCGCGATGCCCTCGGGGGTCTGGCCCGCGTCGATGTCGAAATGCGCGGCGACCCGCGGGTCGGAGAGCGGCGGTGTGGCCGCGGTGGCCTGCGTGGCGGTGCCGGCGAGTATCGCGGCGCTGATCGCGGCCATGCCGCCGAGCGCGCGCACCTGTCGTCTCATCGGAAATCGTCTCCGTTCGTTTTCGGGGGGAGGCGGTGCGGAGCTGGTCGCGGTTAACCGGCGCGTTGTTCCGCGGGGGCGTTCCAGTCGACGTGGTAGGCGAACTGGCGGGTCGCGGCCTTGTTGTTGGCGGTGAGCCGGAGCATCGGTGGCAGCATCCGGTCGCGGATGGCGGCGGCGAGGGGCCCGGCGGCCTTGTTGCTGTTGATCCGGGCGGCCCAGCGGATGATCTGTTCGACCCGCGCCCGCCGCCGGGCCACGAACTCCTCGAACGCCTGCTGATGGTCGGGCAGGTCGCGCAGGCACTGGGCCAGGACGAGCGCGTCCTCGATCGACAGCGACGCACCCTGCCCGGAGCTCGGCGAGGGTGCGTGCGCGGCATCGCCGACGACGACGCTGCGGCCCCGGTGCCAGGAGGGCAGGTGGGCCAGGGTGTGGATCGGGCTCAGGGGCAGCGGCCGCGCCGTGGCCTCGATCAGCGCGACGGCCGGCCCGACGTCACCGGCGAACAGGTCGATCAGCTGGCGTCGCACCCCGTCGGGGCCGTCGTCGTCAGCGCCGGTGCCAGCCGTATCGGCGGCGCCGGCACCATCGCCACGGGCCACGCGGGACGGCTCGTCCGTACGGGGAATGTTGGCGAACCACCATACCGAGCGATCCGGTGCCAGGACGTAGCCGAAGAAGGCGCGCTTCCCGAAAATCATTTCGTAGTGGCCCGGCTCGCTGTCGACGGGCACCTCCCGCACGTAACCTCCGGTGCCCACCAACCCGGAATACGCCGGCCTTGGCGCACGCGGATCGATGAGTTCCCGCACGGTCGAGTGCGTCCCGTCGCAACCGATCAGCACGTCGCCCTCGACCTCGCGGCCGTTGCCGAACCGGGCGCGTATCCCCGAGGCCGTCTCCTCGACGCTGACCAGCCGGTGGCCGTACTCGACCTCGATGCTCCGCGCGGCCGCGGCTTCCTGCATTCCCCGGTACAGCTCGGACCGCGTGATTGTCTGACTGGTCGCCCCGTCCGGTAGCTCGATCCCGGTACGGGTGCGACCGAGATGCTTGCCGGTGCCGCTGCGCAGCACGAGGTAAGGCGTGGTGAACGCCGGCGCCAGCACCTTCTCGGCGCCCAGCACCCGCAGCGCGTCCACCCCGTTGGACGCCACCGTCAGGAACGCCCCCTCGCTGGTGGCCTCGGCCGGGCGCGCCTCGAACACCGCGGCGTCGATCCCGGCCTTACGCAGCGCCATGGCCGTCGCCGGCCCGGCGATACCCGAACCGATGACAAGCGCCTTTCTCGCCGCCGGCATCAGCGGTCCGTTTCCGGTCTCGGCTGGTCCTCGGCTGGCGGCGGGGACGCCTGGTTCCGGGCGAGCTGCGCCGCCCACGGCACCGCCCACCCGTCGTCCGGATCGACGATCTTGTCGATGAGGCTGTCGATGAAGCCGACCTCAGCGTCGAGCAGCGCCAGTCGGTACTCCTCGTCGACGAGGAACAGCGGCGGCAGCCCCGCGGCCAAAGTCTGCTCCATCGACCCGTGGACCTCCGCCCGCGTCTCCTCGACCCGGCGGCGGCGCTCCCGCAGCAGCTCGACGGCGTCGTCGGGCTCGAGCGCGGCCAGCAGCGACAGGGCCAGCACGAACTGCGGGTACTCGTGCTCCGGGTCCGCGATCAGGCTGCGCAGCCAGGCCCGCCACTCGGCCTGGCCCTCGGCGGTCAGCACGTAGGTGACCCGCTCCGGGTAGCCGCCGGTGCGCAGCGTCTCGTGCTCCTCGATGAAACCGGCCCGCGCCAGCTGGTCCACCACCATGTAGACCGAGGCCGGCGTGAACCGGACGCTGCGGCCGTCGCCGTTGTCCCGCAGGGTGCGGACCAGGTCGTAGCGGTGCATCGGACCCTTCGTCAGGTACGACATCACGGCCAGCGCCAGCGGGTTGGACACCTTGCGCTTCACCGGCGCGATCCCGGGCGGCAGGTCAGATCGATCAGCATCATGAGATCGATCCTAAATAGTCGGTGTCATCTAGTCAATCTCGAATAGTCAGGAGCGACTAGCGTGCTGCCCCCCACGCTGGCGGCACGGCGTCCCGCCGACGTCGCCTCGTACCTGCCCGGTGACGCCACGCGGGCGGGTGCAGCGGCGGGTGCCCGCGCGCGTTGACGATCTGAGGACGGCGGGCTGGCAGAATGGCGCGCGCAGGCACACGCACGGAGGTCGCCCACGTGAAGCCGCCGGTCATCGGATTCCTGAGCTACGCCCACCGCGACGACGACGCATTCGACCACCCGATCACGGCGTTCAGAAAGGCGCTCGAGAGCGCTGTGGGGCAGGAGACGGGCTACCCGGCGGAAATCTTCCATGACCGGCGCGATCTGCGGGCCGGCCAGCTATGGAAGGAATGCATCGACGAGGCGCTGGAGACGGTGGCGGTTCTCCTGCCGATCCTCACGCCGTCGTTCTTCCGCAGCGAGGAGTGCCGCCGGGAGACCCAGGATTTCATGCACAAGGTGTCCGGGGTGAAGCAGCCCGGCCTCGTCATTCCCATCCACTGGCACGACAGCGGGGAGCTGAGCGGTCCCGCCAGGAGCTTCCGCGACGAACTGCTGGCCCTGCAGCACGTGGACTGGAGCGACCTCCGCTTCGCCTCGCCGAGCACGGAGCCGGCGAGGCGGGCGTTGCACGGTCTCGCCCAGGTGATCAGCGAGGCGCTGAAGCTGCCCAGGGGAGCGGAACCCGGGGACGAGGACCATCTTCGCGCGGTGATCGACCGGACGGTCGCGGCGCTGGACGCACCCGGCCTCGACGCGTGCGGGCTCGCGCACGAGCTCGTCGATGCCGTACGCGACCTGGCCTGGCTCGAGGAGGAGGACGTTCGCGCCTTGCGTCACCTCGCGCAGGCCAGCCTCGGACAGCCCCGCGGGCACCAGTGGGAGTCACCCCGGGCCGCGATGATGCTACGGCCCGGGGTCGCGGAGCCGGCCCGGGGCCACCCCGTGCTCCAACAGCAGGTGCGCAGGTTCGTCCAGGCCGCCGTCGACGCGGTCGCCAAACCGGGCGGCGGCGACCGGGAGACCGTCCACTGCTTGCTGCGGGCGGTCTCCCGGGCCTACCAGTCGCGCTCCGCCACACGGTCGCGAGACGGTTTCACCCCGCTCGACAAGCTCGAGGAGGCCGTCGAGCGCAGGCTGCTGTCGTTCCCGGCCCAGCCCAGCCACCCCACCCCCAACCCCACCGCGGCGCCCACGACCGGAGACACCGACGCCTGGGTCCTGGAGGAGCCGGTCGGCGTCGTCGCCGCGTGGATCAACGACAGCCGGGCGCGCGATCCGCACGGCGCGCTGCGGGCGCTGCTCACGCTCGCCACCGGCCGCCCCGTGGCGGACCTCGTCGACACGCTGGGCGTCTTCGACGACCAGGACCGTGAGCACATCCTGCTGACGGCGGCGCTGTGCCGCGAGCCCGCCGAGGTCGCCGCGCTGCTCGCGGGCCCGTGGGACGGCGGACCTGCCCGGCCGGACGACGCCCTCACCCGCTCCGCCCATGGACCGCTGCGGGACTTCGCCCGCCGCCGGGCCGCCGGCGACGTCGACACCTTCCTGCGCGCCTGCCGCGAGCGGGGGCAGCACGGACTCGCCGAGGACGCCCTGCGCGAGTTCGCCGCCCGGGACCACTCCCGGACGTTCAACGTCGAGACGGCCCAGCTCTACCTGTCCCTGCGGGAGGCCGGCGGCCCGTGCGCCGACCAGGCCGCCGAGCTGCTCCACCGCGCCCTGGCCCGGGCGATCGACCGGGAGGCGAGCCGCCAGCTGGGCACTGACCCCGAGGAGGTGCGCCACCTCCTGCGGGCGCTCGGCAGGCTGAGCCCCGGCGAGCGGATTCTGCCGGCCTGGGTCGCCAGTCTGACCAGGCTGGACACGCACGTTGACGACACGGCCGCGGTCGTCGCCTACCTGATCGCCAACGACGAGGAGTCCGCGGCCGCGCTGACCGAGATCGTCGGGCGCCACCTGCGGCGCCCATACGTCGTGTCGATCTGCGCCCGGCTCGCCGCCGCCCACCCGGCGCGGTGCGCGGAGATCCGCCGGCACGCCGCCGCCCGCGACGACCGGGCCGACCTGCTCGACATCGTGGGCTACTGGACGACGGATCCTCATCTCAAGGCGACGGCCCGGGCGCTGATCGCGGAGGTCGCCGGCGGCGCGGGACGCGCGGGCGGCCCCCGTCCCGTCGAGGACGTCGTGGCGCTGGCGGCCGTGCTGACGAAGGACGATCAGGACCTGTTGTGGGCCACCGCGGGCGAGTACGTCGAGGGTCGCTCGGCCGAGGATCTCGCGGTCATCCTCGGCCGGCTCCCCCGCCCTCGGGACCGTCAGCGCCCGTTCGCCAGGGCCGTCGTCGCCACCGCCGGCCGGAGCCGCTCCAGCGCACCGCTGGAGGCGTACATCGGCCGGTTGCGGGTGAGCCAGCCGCGGGGCGCGAAGTCGGCGATCGAAGCCGTCGGAACCGAGCTGTTGGCCTTCGCCACGCCACCGGTCGTCCGCGCCGACGCCGTCGCCGCGATCGCCGCGCCGCTGTCCGCCTCCCCCGACCCCACGCTGCGCGGATTCGGCGACCAGATGCTTCAGCGCTACCTTGGCAGCGGCCAGCATGTCAGCGCCGTCGACGTGCGGACGGTCGTGGAGCGGCTGCGGGACCACGGCGTGGATTCGCAGGCCCGCGGCGCCCTACTGACCAGGACGGTCCGTGGCTGGCTGGGGTCGGACCCGCGCCGGAAGGTCGCCGTGGAGCTGCGGGCGAACGGCCTGGACCGGGAGGCGGCGTGCGCCGAGGGCCGTGCGGACTGACCCGACCGGACCATCCCCGACCGACCCCGACCGCCCCCGACCGACCCCGACCGACCTGCCAGTCACTCCAGGTGGGGCCGCACGATCGCGTGGTAGGCCCTGGAATGACGCGTCATCGCCTGGCCACAGATCCCCGCCCAGACGACCACGGCGCAGACCAGCGTGGCCTCGTCGGTGCCCTGGCGGTGCCACCAGGCCAACAGCAGCAGGCCACCGATGTACCCGAGCAGACTGCCCGCGGCCCACGCCGCGGACCCGTCCGCGTCAGCCCGCCCCTTCCCACGAAGCATGGGCGCACCGACCAGCACGACGCCCCCACCCAGCAGGGCGACCGCCCGCCACAGGATGTCGAAGCCGGCCTCGAACGCCATGAGCGACGCCAGCGCGAGACTCACCCGGGGCAGCAGCTCACGCCGCAGTCGCCACGAGACAGTCGGCTCGGACGGTCGGTCCCCGTCCAGCGCGTGCGCCAGCGACATCACCACCACCGCGGGAAACGCGGACACGAACAGGCCCAGGACACCGCTCATCCGGGACAGACCGGACCAGTCCCCCTGCGCGAGCAGCAGCAGCCCCGCACCGACGGCGACGTTGACGGTCAGGACCAGCCAGTAGATCCTTTCCCCGCTCCGCCTCATGACGACGGCCGTGCCGAGCCGGCGATAGGTGAGCGGACGATGCAGCTTGCTCAGCTCGGCGATCTCACTGGGCAGCACGTAGGCGTAGACCAGGCCCGCGCCCAGCGGAGCGACCACGGTCACGATTCTCAGGGTCGTCTCGAGAGTCTCGCGCAGGTAACCGGACGTCGCCAGGCCGGCGATGTCCAGAAAATCCAGCGGCCGCGTACCGGTGCGGCGGGAGAGCACCCCGGCATATCCGTTGTAGGCGACCTGGAGAAGGCAGTAGAGGGCGATGGAAAGCAGCACCGTGCCAAGGACGGTGCGCCGGATGCGGGCCCGCGCACCGATCCCGCTCCTCCTGACGTCGCCCGCATAATCCAGCGGACCCTGGAAACCCAGGTAGGCATACACCACGCTGCCGCCGATCATCGTGGCGAACCAGCCGCGCTCGTCGGGTCGGCCCCCACCACTCAGGAAGGTGCCGAGCCACCCAAGCCGGTCGGGGCTCGCGTCGTCGCAGCGCGCGGGAACGTGGTCCACGTGCCGGGTGACGTCATAACCGTGGCGCTGAAATACCACCAGCAGCGCCACGCCGATGACCAGGACGCCGACGACCTTGACGACCGTGACCCAGGCCGTCGCGTTGATGAAGCGGCGGGCGGGGACCAGCGCTACCGCGACGGAGATCGCCACCATGAAGGCGATGGCGACGCCTACCCCCGACCAGTTCAGGCTTCCGCTGCCGTCGCACTGGAGAAGGCCCATCCCCAGCCAGGACGCGACACCCGGGGCGAGCGCGACGGTCGCCGCCGTGGCCTCGCTGGCCAGGTTGACGACGTAGTAGACCCACAGACCGGTACCCACGATCAACGTGACGAACGGGCCACTGCTCTGATAGGGAAGAAAGATCAGCCCACCCGTTTTCGGCGCGGCCGTCCCCAGCTCGACCATGACGGTGGCAATCACGAGCATCGCCAGTCCGCCCACGACCCAGGACAACAGCACGTGCCCGGCGGAACCCGCACTCGCATAGGCGTCGGCGGGGGTCAGGAACCAGCCCGAGCCGATCACACCGCCCGCGGCCAGGCCGAAGAGACCGAAGGAACGCAGCCAACCGTCTTCCGTCCCGTCAACCTGCTCGTCGCCGCGCCGCGCCTGCCCCAAAGCAGTCATCCGCCCCCACCCCAACAAATGGCATGAATCTATCTCACGGCCAGTGCCCCGGGTCGGAATGCGTTCTGGTGGTGTGTCGACGACGCGGCCCAGGAAAACCGGGCCGAGGCCCGGGCGCGAAGCCGACGGCGCACAGCTGGAGAGTGAAGGGCTCCAGCTCGGTACGGACGAGGCGACCCTCGCGTCACAGTTCGTATCGGCTCCACGGGTACCGACGGCCGGTTTCGAGGATCTCGCACGCGGACCGCCGCCGACCTGCACCCGGGGGCGGCCGACCGCCGATAGTCGCGCCACGGTGGCGTGCTACCGGCGCGGACGGCATTCCCGAGGTGCGAGCGTCGCCGATCACAGCAATGACGGATCCGTTCGAAAAATTCATAGAGTTACGGCGGACGCGCCGCTGAAGGGCGCGGCTCATCGGGTTCCCCGTCGTTTGGAGTTGCCACGCCATGGGGCTGCTCGGCGAGGCGCTCGCCCAGTGGCGCGGGCAGGCGCTGGCGGACGTTCCCGGCGACTGGGCCGCCCGGGTCCGCGACAGCCTCGACCACGAGCGGCAGGACGCCTTCGCCGACCGGGTCCGCGCCGACCTCGCGACGGACCCCGGCCGCGACCTGGCCAGTGAGCTCACCGGCTGGTGGACCGCACATCCCGAGAACGAGACGTTCGCCGAGCTGCTCATGACCGCGCACGCCGGTGCTGGCCGGCCGGCGCAGGCCCGCCGCGTGTACAAGGACACCCGGCGGCGGCTGCGCGAGACCATGGACGCGGAACCGTGCCCGGCGCTACGCGACCGCAACTGCAGCCTGTTCCCCGTAGGCCGCCCTGCTCCCCCGCGCCGCCAACGGGACGAACCGTCACCGCCCCCGCCCACCGGACGCGGCGCCGCCACCCGGCGGTTCGTTCGGCCTGTTGTCGTGGCGGCCGGGAACCAGCACTGGTCATATGACCGGCGTGAGAGGTGTCCATCAACGTTGTCTCCTTCCCGGCGGCCCGGCGCCGCCGCGGCGTGCGCGGCCACCGTGACATCGCCCGCTGGAAGGACCTCGGGAAGTGGACTGGAACAGACACTGGAAAATCGGCCGAAGCACTGTTCGGGCTGGTCGCCGGGCTGTCCAGCCGACGGATGAGGGGCACGACGCGCCACGCCCGGCCCCGACGAGCGGACCGGGACCGGGCGTGGGAACGGCGGTGTGGTCAGCAGGTGATGGTGCCGCGGCGCAGGGCGTGGCTGCTGTCGTTGCTGTCGTCGGCCCAGTAGACGGGCTTGGAGCCGGCGGTGCACTCGTCGGCGGCGGCTACGGAGAAGCCTTCGTTGTTGTAGTTGGACATGCCGCTCGGGCGGTTGTAGATGGCGGTGACGGCGAAGACGCCCGAGCCGTTTACCTGCAGTGTCCGGTGCTGGCCGGAGCAGGTGTCATCGCAGACGACCCACAGCCGCGACGCCTGCGGCTCCCATTGCACCTCCATCACGCCGGCGAGGCCGGTGCCGATGGACGCGATCCGGGTGAAGGTGCCGGAGTCCGCCAGCACGTAGGCGTAGACCATGGCGGTGCCCTCGACGCCGACGAGGAACACCCCGCCGCCGTGCGCGCCGTAGGTGTTCGGGTCGTAGGCCGCGCCGGTGGCGGCATCGCGGAACCCGGCGCCGGTCAGGGTCGCGTCCGGGATCCAGGTGATGGCCTCCAGGCCGAGGTTCGAGCCGACGGCGGGCAGGTCGGCGGTGAGGTTCCACTCCGCCGTCGCGGTCAGCGTGGTGGCGGAGCCGCTGACGTCGTAGCGCAGGACGGAGAGCCGGCTGGTGCCGGAGGCGTCGCCGTTGCGCTCGCTCGCGACGTACACACCGCCGGTGGAACCGGCGCCGGTGACGGTGACGCCCTCGTCGTCAGGGGTGCCGGAGCCGCCGGGGAAACGCAGCGTCTTGCCCGCCGACCAGCCGTTGGCGGTGTCCGCCTTCCAGGCGGTCGCGCCATTGGGGACCAGGCGCCACAGCTTCCCGGAGTTCTGCGCCGCCCAGAGCACGCTGCCCTCCTGGTAGAGGCCGCTGACATCGGAGCCCAGCGCGCTCGCGGTGTCCGCGGTCGTCACGGCGCTGGCGCCCGGCCAGGTCACCGGCGACAGGCCGCCGGCGCCGACAGGGCAGTTGTTCGCGCCGCCCAGCGTCAGCGTCGCGGCCTGACCGAAGGTCCCGGTGCCGTCAGGGCAGCGCGACCAGGACGGGTTCGAGTGGGCCGTCCAGGTGAAGGTGTCGACGAGGGTCGTGCCGTCCGCCAGGTACAGGCGGGCCTTGTCGGAGGAGCCCAGGCCGAAGGAGCTGTGCACGTCGAAGGCGCGGAACCCGCCGGGCGCGAGCGTGGTCCCGGCGGCGATCGGGTAGGTCGGGCTGGTGTTCTCGTCGCGCAGGATCCAGCCGGAGACGTCGACGGTCGCGGTGCCCTTGTTGTAGAGCTCGATCGAGTCGTTGACGCCGCCGGTGGTGACGACCTCGTTGATCCGGATGTCGTCGGCGGGCGCCGCCTGGGCCGCGGGCACGCCCGGCACGGCGACGACCAGCGCCGACCCGATGAGGGCAGCGAGGGCGAGGCGGGCGCTCAGGCGCCGCCAACGGCCACGTAAAGCGATCATTTCCGTCCTTGGATCGATGCGACAGGACGCAAGGACTGTGTCGAGTCCGGCGGAACGGGCACCATCCGTGACATGAGGGTCACGTGAACGATCAGCCAATCATGGTCCTTGACCATACATATCAGGACATCTGTATGGTCAACGCGCCAGTGCGACGCCGGCGCGCCCGTCGGATCCTGGTACTCCGCCAACCCCGCTGTGAGGCCACCGCATGCCGTACACCTACTCCGAGGCGTTCGCGCGCCTGGCCGACTCTCTCGGCTTCGCGCGGGACCCGATCAGGCCGCTGGTGCACGTACGCCATCCGCTGCGCCTGAGCAATCGGACGCTGCCGGTCATCGAGAGCCTGATGCTCGGCGGCGCCGGGCTGGCGCTCGCGCGCGCGATCCAACGCTGACGCGGCCACGACGACCCGACGCATCTGGCCCTCTGGCTGGGCTCGGTCGCCTACCTGGTCCTCACCGAACCGCCGCTGTACTTCCCGAGGGTGTTCCACCTGCCCGACGCCGTCGCCGACGTGTTCGTCCACAACGTCTTCACCGTGCAGTTCCTGTACGAGCACCTGCCGCTCTACATCGTCGCGCTCTACCCGGCGATGGCGGAGCTGGCGTACGACCTGGTTCAGTCGCTCGGCGGCTTCGAGGGCAGCGCCCTGCTCGGCGCGCTCGGCGTGGGCTTCGTCCACCACCTGTTCTACGAGATCTTCGACCAGCTCGGGCCGCAGTTGTCGTGGTGGAGCTGGAATCCGGACGCCGAATCCAACGACCCCGCTGTCGCGTCGGTCCCGATGACCAGCGCGTTCCTGTTCGCGACCGTCGGCCCGGCCGCGCTCGCCCTGCTCACCCGGCTGCTCGTCGGCCGACGCGCGGACCGCGGCGAGCCGATCGGCGGCTGGGCGCTGGCCGGCCG
>NZ_JALKFU020000359.1 GCF_023242965.2 Frankia sp. AgKG'84/4 | reverse complement strand
GGGACTTTCGGGTGTACGGGTACGATCGGCCGCTGACCGACACAGCCTCATCGCCGACCCAGATCCGACTGCCGCGGCGCACGCCTGGTCGAGCACCGCCCGGATGCCGGTGCCGACGGGCAGGCAGGCCAGCGGGTGGGCAACCAGCTCGGCGAGCGTCACCCGGGACCGCCCGGCCAGCGGATGGGTCGGTGCCACCGCCGCGACCAGGGGCTCGCCGAGCACCGCTTGCATGCGCGGCTCGGCGGCGGCGTCGGCGGCGGAGATCCCGACCAGGGCCAGGTCCAGCGTGCCGGCGCGGACCCGGTCCCGCAGCCGGTCGGAGGTGTCCTCGACGAGGACGATCTCGACGCCGGGATGTTCGTCGTGGAACGCGGCGAGGGCGGCGAAGAACGGCTCGACCGCGCAGGAGGCCACCATGCCGACGTCGAGCCGGCCCCGGACCAGGCCCTGGACCTGGTCGACCGACTCGCGCACGGCGGCCGTGGCGGCGAGCGCGGCACGGGCGTGCTCGAGGGCGGCGGCGCCGGCGGCGGTCAGGGTGGCGGTGCGGCCGGAGCGGTCGAGGAGAGTGGCGCCGAGCTCGCGTTCGAGCTGGCGGATCTGGGCGCTGACCCCCGACTGGCTGATGTGCACCCGCTGGGCCGCGCGGGTGAAGTTTGCTTCCTCGGCGACGGCGACGAAGTACTCCAACTGACGCAGCTCCATAACTGGGGATTCTAGATAACGGAAGAACCATCTGTTGGACTTCTCGCTGCCCGGCCGCCACGCTGGATCACACACCGAGGGACACGACCACGCAGGAGGGATTCGTCATGGCCGGCAACGACATCGCCCGCACCCCCGAGGACCTCACCCGGCTGTTCGTGGAACGCGCCAACGCCGGCGACGCCGCCGGGATCGCCGCCCTCTACGAGCGGGACGCGGTGATGGCCTACCCGCCGGGCAGCCAGACGGTGGGCCGGGACGCCATCCGCGAGCTGTGGGAGTCCGTTCTCTCGCACGCGCCGCACTTCGAGCCCGAGGCGCCGCTGCCCACCCTGGTCAGTGGCGATCTCGCGCTGACGTCCACCGCGCCGAAGGACGGTGCGGGCGCCCGCGCCCAGGTCGTCCGCCGCCAGCCCGACGGTTCCTGGCTGCGGCTGCTCGACCAGCCCGAGTTCAGCCCGGCCGGCGGGTGAAGCCGGCCGGCGGTTGAACCGGGCCGGCGCCCGCGAGGTCAGCTACCGCGATAGGTCGAGTAGCCGTACGGCGCGAGCAGCAGCGGGACGTGGTGGTGCTCGGCGGCATCGGTGACCGCGAAGGCAATGGTCACCTCGGGAAAGAACGCCGAGCACCCGCTGGTGTCGAAGACCAGCCGCCACCGGCCGGGCGTGGTGAGCGACATTCCCGCGAGCCGGCCGTCACCATCCGTGACGCCCTCGGCGACCAGGGTCCAGCCGGCCCGTGCGGGCTCCCACTGGTCCAGCCGCACGGGTATCCCGGCGGCCGGCCGGCCCGCCGCGGTGTCCAGGACGTGGGTGGACAGGCCCATGCGCGCGCCTCCTGACGCCGGTGGCCCGATCGGAGGGTGCACCGCCCGGCCTGGGCGGTGCACCCGTGGTTCGGCTAGGCGCCGGTGATCAGGTGGCGGATGCGCAGGGCGGTGATCTCCGCCTGCTGGCCCGCGGCGACCCGCAGCTCCTCGGCCGGAGCGTTGGTCAGCCGTTCCTGGAGCAGGCCGAGCATCTCCTCGGCGCTGCGACCGGCGGCGCGGACCAGGAAGATGTAGCCGAAGCGCTCCTCGTACTCCTCGTTGCCGGCGGTGAAGGCGCGCCGGGTCTGTTCGGACGCCTCGTCCATCGCCGCCTGCTCCCGTCGGGGGGCGTCGAGGGCGACGATCGAGGCCCGTGCGGTGGTTGGCGGCGCGGGGGTCCGCACGGGCCGCTCACCGATCCGGGGATGCGCGGTGAACGCCTCCAGCCAGGCCGCCTCGGTCAGGTTCCACCATTCCTGCTCGGCGGCCGGCAGGAGCTCCGCGAGGGTGCCGAACGGGCGGCGGGCGACCACCGCCTGGGCCCAGTCCTCCGCGCCGCAGCAGGCCAGCAGCTCCTCGACGGCGGCGTCCGGCGACAGCGAGTCGAACCAGCGCATCGCCAGTGCCTCGCGGCCGGTCGACGTCGGCGCGCCGGTGATCCGCAGCCGGGCGAGGCCACCGTCCGGGATGGCGTCGACCCGCACGTGGGTGGCCTGCACGGGCACCTCGAGGTCGAACAGGTGTCGGGTGTTGGGCTGCACCCGGGTGCGCGGGAGCACCGGGAACCAGTCGGCGATGGTGGCGACGTCGTCGGGGTCGAGCAGGTCCGGGCAGTCCGCCGCCCACAGCTCGATGGCGCGCGGGGCGTTGCCGCGGAAGTGGCGGGTGTCGACCTCGGCCCGCACGATCAGGCCCTGGGTCGCCAACCGGACGACCGCCCAGTCGTGCCCGGTGCCGCGCCGGCGGCGGGTCTCCCAGCCCTCCCCCATCGCCCGCGCCTCGCCGGAGGCGTTGAGGTTGTGCCGGTCGCCGTAGTGCATGTCGCTCGCGGCGACCGCCACACCGCCCAGATAGGCGGCGGCCAGATCGGAGGTGACCCGGTCAAGCAGACGGGGGTCTGGCACGACCGTGCCATGCACCCGCAGCCGGGCTACCCCGCCGTCGGGGTGAATGGTCAGGCGCAGGTGGGTGATGTGGCTGCGGCCCGATTCGGCAACCGGCAGGACGTTCACCGCGTCGGCCTCGATCAGGGTGCGCGGCACCAGCTCCACCCAGGTGACGGCGGGGTCGGCGACCTCCGCGGCGGACGGGTAGCCGGCGAGCGTCGCCCCGTGGATCTCGACCGCCTCGGGGGCGTTGCCGGTGAAGTGGGTGGTGTCGACGGTGATCGCCCGCGCGATGCCGGGGGCGCCGAGGCGGACGATCGCCCAGTCGGCGCCGGGCAGGTCCCGGCGGCGCCGGGTCTCCCAGCCGTCGGTCCACTGGCCCCGTTCGGTGAACACACCCGGGCGGACCACCGGCGGCTCGGGCAGCAGCATCCGCTCCGCGAACGCGAAGAACTCGTCATTGACGGCCACCACCGTGCCGCCGAACCGGGCCGCGGCCAGGTCGACCAGATTGGTCAGATCGGGCTCGTCACTCATCAGGTTCCTCTCTCGGGTCAACCAGAACGGCATGGCCCGCCGTGGCCAGGCAATGGCCCGGCCGGCGGTGGGGGCTCATCGCCGTTCCAGCAGACGTCCCCGGGGCGGACGGTCGCCGTCGGCGCGTACCCCCCGCAGATAGGTCGCCAGGACCACACCGTCCAGGCTGCGTCCAGCGTAGGGCGTAAGGGGGTGACGGTGACGCAGCATGGCGGGCCTCACCAGGAAAGACGCGTCCGGGTCGAACACCACCAGATCGGCGTCGGCGCCCACTTCCAGGCGGCCCTTGCCGCGCAGCCCGGCCAGCTCCGCCGGCCCGGCGCACATCCAGCCGACCACGTCGGCGAGGCTGTACCCGCGCGCGCGGGCCTGCGTCCACACCGCGGGTAGCCCGATCTGCACGGACGCGATGCCGCCCCAGGCGGCGGCGAAGTCGCCGGTGTCGATCTGCTTCACCTCCGGGGTGGAGGGCGAGTGGTCACTGACGACGCCGGCGAACAGGCCCTCACCGAGGGCGTCCCACAGCCGGTCCAGGTTCGACCTGCCCCGGATGGGCGGGGCGCATTTGAACACGGTGGCCCCGTCGGGGACCTCCTCGGCGGTGAAGGTCAGGTAGTGCGGGCACGTCTCCGCGGAGAACGGCAGGCCCTCGTCGCGGGCGGCGACGACGTCGTCGAGGGCCTCCACCGCCGACAGGTGCAGGACATGCAGGCGGGCGCCGGTCGCCGCGGACAGCGCCACCAGCCCCGCGACCGCCTCCTGCTCCGCGGCCGGCGGCCTGGACGCCAGCCAGCTCGCGAACACCCGCCCGAGGACCGGCGGGGCCGCCTCCAGCACGGCCGGGGACTCGGCGTGCACGACCGTGAGGGCGCCCATCCGGGCGGTGTGCCGGCTGGCCGCGGCCAGCACGTCCAGGGAGACGTGGGGGAACTCCTCCACCCCCGACGGGGCCAGGAACGCCTTGAACCCGAACACCCCGGCGTCGTGCAGGGCGGCCAGGTCATCGAGGCCGCGGGCGTCCGCGCCGATGATGCCGCCCCAGAAGCCGACGTCGACGGCGATCTGCCCGGCGGCCACCGCCCGTTTGGCCTCGAGTGCGGCCAGCGACGTCGTCGGGGGGATCGCGTTCAGCGGCATGTCGATGATCGTGGTGACACCGCCGGCCGCGGCGGCCCGGGTCGCGGTGGCGAAACCTTCCCACTCGGTGCGCCCCGGCTCGTTGACGTGCACGTGGCTGTCGACGACGCCGGGCAGCAGCGCGAACTCACCCAGGTCGGTGATCTCGACGCCCGCGGGCACGTCGGCGGGCGCGGTGATCGCGGTGATCCGGCCGTCCGCGACATGCACCGCCGCCGCCCGCTCACCGTCCGGCAGGACCACCCGGCGGGAACGCAGGACCCGCGGTCGGTCGGGCAGCGGGCCGGCGGGCCGCCCGCCGGGTCTCCCGGGTACGGAAAGGTCACTCAGCACGGTGTGGCACCTCCAGCGGCATGGTCGTCGGCCCCGCCGGGTGACAGGTCGACCAGGTCCTGCGGGCGCACGGGGACACTGCGCAGGTCACGCCCGACCGCCGCCCGGATGGCGGCGACGATCGCCGGGGTCGCGGTGCAGGTCGGCGCCTCACCGACGCCCTTCACTCCGTACGGCGCGTCCGGCTGCGGCTCGGTCACGGCCACGAAGTCCAGGTCGGGGACGTCGGCGGCGGTGGGCAGCAGATAGTCGTGGAAGGTCGGGTTGACGACCCGCCCGCCGTCGGTGATCAGCTCCTCCATCACGGCCAGCCCGAGGCCCTGGGCCGTGCCGCCCTCGACCTGGCCGCGCAGCGCCAGCGGGTTGAGCACCGTGCCGCAGTCCTGCGCCAGCGCCATCGACACGACCCGGACCAGCCCGAGATCGAGGTCCACGTCGACGACCGCGCGGTGCGCGGCGGCGGCGAACGCCACGTGCGGGTCGCCCTGGCCGGCGGCGTCCAGAGCGGTCGTGCGGCGGTGGTGGAACGTGAACGCGGCCTCGACCGGGCCGGCGGCGAGCGCGTCTGCCAGCCCGATCCGCAGCCCGGCCTCGGCGCCGACGATCTCCCCGGCGACGATCCGCAGGCTGTGCCGGGGTGTCTCGACGACGCGCGCTGGCAGTCCAGCGGCCCGCGCGACGCGGGCGAGCAACCGGTCGGCGACCGCGACGCAGGCGCCGCGCACCGCGCCGCCGCTC
>NZ_JALKFU020000358.1 GCF_023242965.2 Frankia sp. AgKG'84/4 | reverse complement strand
GCGTCGGGCCGGGCGAGCTCCGCCGGCCAGGCCCGCCAGTCCGCGCCGTGCCGCTCGGCGAGCGCGCACCAGGTGGCGAAGTCCGTCAACGCGTCGGACGGCCCGTCGCCGGCCGAACCAGCGGCGGTGGAGGTGGCGTCGAGGGCCGCAGCCGGATCGTCGCGGGCGACGTCGAACAGCAGCTCCAGCGCGGCGAGCTTCGCGCGCCACACCGTGTCCCGGTCGAGCAGGCCGCCGGGGCGGCCGGCGCCGCGCGCCCGCTGGGCCAGCTCGTCGACGGCGTCGCGGGTCCGCTGGTCGGCCCGCGCGTACTCCGGGGTGTCCTGCGGCCGCAGGTACAGCGGGGCGGCGAAGCGGCGGCTGACCGGCGAGTACGGCGACGCCGCGACCGGCAGGGTCGGAGCGGCCGCGTGCAGCGGGTTGACCAGCAACACGTCGGCGCCGGCTGTCCCGGACCAGGCCGCGAGCTCGGCGAGGTCGGCGTAGTCACCCATGCCCCAGCTCGCCGCGGAGCGCACGGCGTAGAGCTGGATCATCCATCCCCAGGTACGGACCGGCGCCGGCGGACCCGAGCCGACCGCGCGGAGCAGCTCGGGCGGATCGGGGACCGCGTCCGGAACGGCGACGACGGCGCAGCGCAGCGTCCGCGCCGGCACGACCGTCCCCTGGCCGTCGGCCTCCCGGGCGTCGGCGGGCAGAAGCCTGACGTGCAGGAGATGGTCGCCCAGTGGCAGCCCGGCAGGTAGCGCGAGCGCGCGTGCCGTCCACGGCTCGCCGTCGAGCTCACGGCGCTGGAGCACGTCGCCCGCCGCGTCCAGGGCGATCCGCCGACCCGACTCGAGCTCCAGTTCCACCTGGGCGACGGCCCGCGCCGGCAGGTGCAGCACGACCGGGGGCGGCGACGCCGCGGAGACGACGACGCTGGCCGGTAGCCGGCGGCGCCACGGCTGCTCGCGCAGGTCCGCGAGCGCGGCCACCGGATCCGTCGGGTCCACCCCCAGCAGGCGCAGCACATCCCGCACGGTCTGCGGGTCGACCTGGACCTGACCGCCCTCGGCGTCCTGGTAGCCGGTGGCGACACCGTGTGCCTCGGCGAGAGCCACGAGATCGGCGTCCACGGAATCGGAGGGCACGGAATCGGAGGGCACGGAATCGGGGGGGACGGAATCGGAGGGCGCGGTGGACCAGGCCGGCGGCCGGGGATCAGCCGGGCCGGCGGCGGCGAGTGGTTCGCTGGGCTCGGGGCCTGCGGACGGGACGGGGCGCGCGGGGTCGTCTGAGCTCACAGCGCATGATTGTCGTCTCCCTCGGGTGGAGGGCCGGCGCCCAGCCACTGTCCGGTGCCCTGGGTGTCGCTGTCGAAGGATCGGCTCCACGGCGAAGGCGACGTCGGACCGCCCTGCCAGCGATCAGCGGGCCCGGATCCCACCACGTCGCCGGGACCGTCCCCGCCCCGGGGCGCGCCGCCCAGGGACTGGCCGTCGTGGGGTTCGGCGCGGTACCCGGGGTCGGCCGTGGGCAGGCGCAGGCGCAGCAGCGCCCCGCCGCCCGGCGCCGCCTCCGCGCTGACGCTGCCACCGTGGGTCTGCACCGCGTCGGCCACGATCGCGAGGCCGAGGCCGGAGCCGGGCAGGCCGCGGGCGGAGGTGGCCCGGTAGAAACGGTCGAAGACCTGGGCGCGGTCCTGCGCTGCGATCCCAGGGCCCTCGTCGGCGACGGTCACCTCGCCGGCGGCGCAGCGCACCCGCACGACCGACGCCGGCGGGGAGAACTTCACCGCGTTGTCGAGCAGGTTGGTGACGGCGCGTTCGAGCATGCTCCCCCGGCCGTCGACGGCGCAGCGCACAGCGTCGACCTCGATCCGGATGCCCTTGCTGTTGGCACGCCGCCGGGCCCGTTCGGCGGCGGCGAGCACGATGTCGGCCAGGTCGAGCCGTTCGATCTCCTCGGTGGGCAGCTCGTCACGGGCCAGTTCGACGAGTTCGCTGACCAGCCCGGACAGCTCCCGCATCTGGGCGTCGACGTCGCGCAGCAGGGCCTGGCGATCGGCCGCGGGCAAGGGGCGGTGGGGGTTCGCCTCGGCCCGCAGCAGGAGTTCGATGTTGGTGCGCAGGCTCGTCAGCGGGGTGCGCAGCTCGTGGCTGGCGTCATCGACGAGCTGGCGCTGGCGCTGGCGGGACGCCTCCAGCGCGCGCAGCATGCTGTTGAGGCTTTCCGCCAGCCGGGTGATCTCGTCCGCGCCGGTGACCGGGATCAGCGCGGAGAGGTCCTGGGTGCGGGCGACCTCCTCCGCGGCGGCCGCGGCGGCGTCGACGGGCTTGAGCGCCGCCCGGGCCACGATGCGGCCGGCGAGCGCCGAACCGACGACGCCGATGACCCCGACGATGAGCAGGACGATTCCGAGTTCGCGCAGGGTCCGGTCGACGTCGGTGGTCGGCCGGGCAAGTTGCAGCGCGCCCTCGGATGCCGGCATCTGCAGCGGCACGGTGACCAGTCGGTACGACTGCCCACCGAGGGTGACCGTCCGCAGGTTCTGCGCCCGCTCATGCCGCGCCACCTCGGCGTCCCGCGCGTTGACCGGGATCCGCACCTGGTTCCAGTTCGTCATCGAGCCGCCCAGCGGGTTGCCCGCCGCGTCGAGGAACTGCCCCTCGAGGCCGAAGCTGAACGCCCGCAGCGCCACCCCCAGCCCCTGGGGGTTGGCCTGGATCGTCTCCGCGGACGCCTCGGCCTGCTCGATGAGCTGGTCGTCGATGGCCTTGTTGAGCACGATGCTGGTGGCCCCGAGCGAGACGCCGGCGACCACCGCGACCGCCGCGGCCACGGCCATGCCCACGAGCAGCGCGAGCCTCGCCCGCAGGGTCAGTCGGCTCAGCGGCGAGGTGAGCCTCATCCGGGACCACGGCCGGCCCAGCCCGGTCTCCCCCGTCGCGTCCGCCGGCCGGGCGTAGCCGTCCGGCCCGGGCGGTCCGACCCCGGCCTGACCGCGGACCATCCCGGCCGGTACCGCAGGCGTCGTGCTTCCGGCGGGCAGGCCGGCGACGACCGGGCCGCCCCAGGGCGGGGACGGCGTCGCACGTGGCTGGGACCGCGTTGCGCGCGGCGGGAACGCACCGCTCACGCGCGGTCTCCCGCGGGCTCACGCAGCACGTATCCGACTCCCCTCACCGTGTGCAGCAGGCGGGGCTCCCCGCCTGCTTCCAACTTGCGGCGTAGATAGCTGACGAACACCTCGAGCGAGTTCGAGGTGGGCCCAAAGTCGTAACCCCAGACCCGTTCCATGATCGTGGACCGGGACAGCACCTGACGGGGATGGTTCAGGAACAGCTCGAGCAGCTCGAACTCGGTCTTGGTCAGGGTGAGTTCCCGCTCGCCGCGTGTGACCTGCCGGCTGGCCTGGTCCAGGGTGACACCGGCGTAGCTCAGGGCGGTGGCCACGGGCTCGCCCGGCGTGGCGCTGACCACCCTGGCGGCCAGCGCGGCGCGACGCGCCAGCGCCCGCAGGCGGGCGAACAGCTCTTCCAGCGCGAACGGTTTGACCAGATAGTCATCCGCGCCGACATCGAGGCCGCTGACCCGGTCGGCCAGGCCGTCGCGGGCGGTCAGCATGAGCACCGGGACATCGTCGCCGCGGGCCCGCAGCTGGCGGCACGCCTCCAGGCCGTCCACCCGCGGCATCATCACGTCGAGGATGACGATGTCCGGCTGGTCACGCCCCACGGCGTAGAGGGCGTCCAGCCCGTCGACCGCCGTAGCGACCTCGTAGCCCTCGAACCGCAGTGAGCGTTCCAGGGATTCCCGGACAGCTGCATCGTCGTCGACCACCAGTACGCGCACGGTTCCAGTCTGCCCCGCAACCGCGTGCGGGCGGGCCACCGGCGGCCGCTCTCAGCAAGACCTACCGCGACCTTCAGCCCGGCTTCAGGCCCGCGGAGCTCGGCGGGTCGATCCGTGCCCGCGGAAGGTCATCGCCGTCGATGATCCCGCTGCCCGGCCCGCCGGGCAGGCCCGCGGCGGCGCCGTCCTCGTCGTCGTTCCCGCCCGGCTCGTCCTCGTCGTCGTCCACCACGGTCACCTCGCTGCGCTGGACCGAGCCGAGCGCGATGTCCGCGGCCGCGAGCGCGTCGCGCACCCGCTCCCGCAGCTCGCGGGCGATCTCCCACTGCTTCAGCGGCTGGGTCTTGATGGCGACCCGCAGCGTGTAGCCGTCGGCGGTCATCGTCTCCATGCCCCACACCTCGGGCGCGGAGAGGATGAGGCTGCTCCAGTCGGCATCCGCCCAGAGCCGTTCGGCGGTCTCGGCCAGCACGCTCTTGGCGCGGCTGACGTCGGTGTCGTAGTCGAGGGGCACGTCGAGCACGGTGCGCGCCCATTGCTGACTCTTGTTGCCAATACGAGTGATTTCCCCGTTCCGGACGTACCAGACGGTTCCCTCGACGTCGCGTAGCCGCGTCATGCGAAGGCTGACCGCCTCGACCGTGCCGGACACCGGGCCGACGTCGATGACATCACCGACGCCGTACTGGTCCTCCAGCAGCATGAACATCCCGGACAGGAAGTCCCGGACCAGGTTTTGCGCCCCGAATCCCACCGCAATTCCCAGCACGCCGGCGCTGGCGACGATCGGGGCGAGATTGATGCCGAGCTCGCCGAGGACGCTGAGAAACGCCAATCCGAAGACAATGACGGACGTGACACTGCGCATCAGGGAGCCGACGGTGGCGGCGCGCTGGCGGCGCCTTTCCAGCAGCACCGCCGGATCGCCGAAGGCGCCCAGCAGACTGCCGGCCCGCATCCCGCGCAACAGCCCGCCGGTCCCGCCCGACCCGGCCCGCTCGGCGGTGCGCCGGACGAAACGGTGCAACAGCGCCCGCACCACCAGGGCGATCACCAGGATCAGCACGATCCTGATCGGCGTGCCGAGGAAGACCTCCGCGCCAGAAGCCAGGAAGTTGCTGTGCGTGGTGTTGTAGACGGTGCGACAGAGCAGCCCGGGGTTGGTGCCACAGGCGTCCCGCAGGGCGTTCGCGACTCCCTCGAAGGAGACCAGCGGGTCGGTGCTCGCCGACGGGCCGGGCGAGGGCAGCGGGCTGGGCGTCCCGGCCGCCGCCGGGGCGGGCGCGGCCGACATCAGCATGTCCAGCCCGGGGATCAGCGAAGCGGCCTGCAGGGACGGGGCGGGCGTCACGACGTCGGTCATCCTCTCTGCGCCGGTGCGTTTCGCCCGGCGGTCGTCGTTCACCGGTCGGCTCCCCCGCTGGCGGGCCGGATCGCGGACCGGTGGCGTTCACCTGGCCTGGTCTGGCGGATGGGCCGGCGGTTCGTCGACCGGTCGGCCGCGGTCGGCCTCGCCTGCCCCGCGGGTCGCGAGGCGGCGGGCCCCCGGCCCCGGGC
>NZ_JALKFU020000357.1 GCF_023242965.2 Frankia sp. AgKG'84/4 | reverse complement strand
GGCCCGGGGTCCGGCGCCGGTACCGGCCCGGGGTCCGGCGCCGAGGCGGGGTCCACCACCGGCGCGGCGGGCTGGGCGGCGTGTTTGAGGACCTCGGCGCGCACCGGACGGCCGAGCCGATCGGAGAGCTGCCGGGCGACCTCGTCGATCCAGCGCCGCACGTCGGCCGGGTCCGGTTCGACGCGGACCTTCTTGCTCATGTACCGGCCGGACTTGTCGTTGAGGACCAGCTCGCCGTCCGGCCCGAACCGCAGCTCGCCGCTCATCCGCGCCGGGCGCACGACCGTTGCGCCCGTCTCGTCGAAGCCGACGGCGATCGTCGGATGGCCGAGCAGGTCCAGCGACGCGCGGAAGTCCGCGAACGACTCCGTCGGCAGGTTCCGCTCGAGGCGCATCGCGGTGACGAACCCGTGCAGTGTGCGCAGCTCGGACTCCGGATGGACCGTGAACGGTTCCTCGCTGCCGAGGTAGATCCTGCCGTCGTCGGTCACGGCGTACTGCCACACCATGTCCTTCGACGCGCCCTCGACATGCTTCGGCGAGAAGTTCTCGAGCGCCGTCAGCAGCGGGTTGGCCCGCAGCCGGCCGTCAGCGTCCCGCTCGGGCGCCTTGACCTCCTTCGGCCCCAGCGATTCGCCGAACGCGTGGTCCAGGTCCACCGCCGGGGGGGCGTCGACAGGCGGTGGCCCCGGCTCGACCCAGCCGAGAACCTGACGGCGGGCCACGCTGGCCGCCGCGGGACCTCGGGTCGAGGTCAGCGCCGCGGGCGCCTGCGAGGCCCCGGCACCCCGGCTGTGGGTGAGGACCACGACCGCGGCGGGCGGTACGCCGTGCCGCCCTAGCTGGTTCTCCAGCACCTCGCCGGTCGACTCCGCGCGCTGGCGGCCACTCACGTCCGCGCGCGACGCACCGCCGAACAGCGACGCGTCGAGCGGGCGGCCGTTGCCACCGCCTTCCAGATGCACCGTCACCGGCAGCCCGTCCGGCCCGCGGCGGGTCACCTCGGCGGCGATCCGGCTGGCGAAACGGTCCAGCGCAGCCCGCTGGCCGTCGGTCAGTCCACCCGGACGGACGGTCCGCGTCCCGTCGGCGACATCGAGATCGAGGCGGACCAGACCGTCGTCGTCCGCCAGTGGCTGCGGTTCGCCGCCGAGTGGCGCGGCGTCGCCGACGTCGACGGCGTCGTCCACGGGGGCGATGCCCTCGACGACAGGTGCCTGTGGTCGCGTGGCGGGATCGGGATCGGGATCGGGCACGGCGGCGGGTCCGGGTCCGGCCATGCCCGGCTCGCGGGTCGTCGCCGCGAACGTCGAGGCGCTCACGGTGCTCACCGGCGGCAGGGAGGTGAACCGTCCCCCGCCGACGTCGGCCGCCACCCCGCGTGCGTCCGGGCCGGCGACCAGGGCCCGCAGGTCCACCGGACGCAGCGGTGGCCGGTTCAGGGGCAGTACCCGGTGCTCGCCGTCGAGCTGGGTCTCCACCCAGACGAGACGGTCACCGACGTTGAGGAGCATCACCCCGTGCCGCGCCGTGTCCGGCGGTCCGGCGACGAGGAACGCCGCCGCTCCGGGGCCGAGCTCACGCACCTGGTCGAGGACGCCGTGCCAGGTCGGGATGCGCTGCCAGGAACCGTCGACCATCGCGGCGAGCTGCTGCACCGGCCCGGTCGCGTCGTCGACCGGCCGGCCAGGGCGGCCACCGGGGGGCACCGGTGCCGATCCGAACCAGGCATGGGCGGCGGTCACCAGTCGCACGATGCAGTCGGCGGCCGTGCTCGGCCCGGTCCCGAAGACCGTCGCGAGCGAGGCGAGGACCGGCGCGACCCGCGCCTGCTCCGGCGCGGGCAGGGTCACGACACTCGTCGTCGCCGGTTGCACCGGCCCGGTGTGCAGCTCGGGGAACAACGCCGCCTCGACCATCGGCGGCACCGCGAGAGCCGGACTCCCGCCGCCGGGCGAGGCCAGCGGGCCGGAACCCGCGCCGGGCAGGGGAACGGCGAGCGGCACCCCAGCCGACGCCGCCGCCGGAGCCGCCGACGTCTCCACGGACGCCGGCCCGGTCAGGACGGCCGGCGCTTCGGCACCCGAGCGGCCCAGACCGGCCGGCCCGGAACCGTCCACCGGCACGGGCGAACTCACCGGCACGGAACCGTCCACCGGCACGGAACCGTCCACCGGCACGGAACCGTCCACCGGCACGGAACCGTCCACCGGCACGGGCCCGCCGACCGGAGCGGATCCATTCACCGCCACAGGCCCAGTCACCGGAGCAGGCCCATGCACCGGAGCAGGCCCAGTCACCGGAGCAGGGCCGTTGAACGGAGCAGGCCCGTTAACCGGTGCGGCGCCGTCCATCGGGAACGGTCCGTTCACGGGCACGGAACCGTTGCCCGCCACGGGGCTGGTGATGTGCGGGGCGGGCACGGCCGCCGGGGCCTGCGGGGCTGGCGGCTGCGCGGCCGCGGGGAGAGGCTCGGGCCGACGGCTGGGCGGGTAGTCCGGTTTCCCGGAGTCGATCGGGGCCGGTTGAGGGACCACCGTCGCCTGACCGGACGCCGCGGCGTTCGGTCCAGCGGCGACGAACGGTGCGGGGGCCGCGTCGACGTCGCCGTAGTCGGCGGGGTTGGTGATGTCGGTGTAGGACGAGTGGGCGGACTCGTCGCTGAACACCGACCCGTCCTCGCCCAGCGGGTCCACGTCCGACCCAGCGTCGACATCGTTGACGACGAAGCCGTCGAGGACGGGGTTCGGGTCGAGGGCGGGGGCGGTGAACGCCCCGAGGTCGGGCAGGTCCTGGCTGGTGAACGATGGTCCCTCCAGCGCGGGGGGCTCCAGATTGAGCTCCGGCGGCTCGAGGTCCGCGCCGAAGGGGACGTTCCCGCCGACGTTCTGACCGACGACAGGCCCACCGACAGTGATCATCGGCGGATCGCCGAGGTCACCGAGGTCGCCGAGGTCGCCGAGGTCGCCGAGGTCGCCGGGGGTCGGGGCGCCGGGGGTGGGGACGCCGGGGGTGGGGACGCCGGGGGTGGGCTGCGCCTTCCCGCCGGCCGCTCCCCCCGCCGACGCGCCGCTGCCCGCCGCCGAGCCGGAGCCTGCGGAGCTGGCGGAACCCGAACCGGAGCCGGAGCCGGGATCGTCCGGGCCGTCCGCGCCGAACTCGGGGGTCGACGTGTCGGGGATGTCGGGGATGGTGGGGACGTCGGGCGGGATGATGCCGAGCGCCTGTCCACCCTTACGGCCGCCCTTGCCGAGATGACCGGCGGCCGCCTCCGAACCGCCTTCCACCGCGCCGGAGATCGCGTCGTCGGCCGCCGAGGCCAGGCCCCACTGGCCGTCGACCAGGCCGGTGGCGAAGATGCCGCCGCCGACCTCCAGCACGACGGAGAACGCGGTACCCAGCGCCATGCTGGCGAACGGGTTGCCAGCGCCAGCCTCGATGCCGATCGTGCGGAACCAGGCGTCGGCCTTGCCCATGAACACCTTCATGCCCGGCAGGCCGAGCAGGGAGGACGCGGTGGCCGCCAGGCCGTACTTGACCATGTGGGCGAGCTCGCCGGCGTCGAAGCCGCCGCGGCGGCCCTCGAGGATCTGCCATGCCTGCGCGATCAGCGACGAACCGGGCATGAACAGCATCTGCATGCCCAGGATGTGCGCCGCCGTCTTCGCGGTCGACAGCGACAGCACCCGCTGCATGAGCGTGCGGGTGGCGATGATGCGCGCGGCGGCCTCCTCCGGCTGGCCGAACGCGGCCTCGATCGCGGCGATCGCGAGCTGGATCTGCATGAAGATGAACATCACGAACCCCTGCTTGCGGGTGTAGTCCATCTGCAGTTCCTGCTTGCGCAGCAGGGCGGCCGCGGCCTTGAGCAGCAGGCCGCCCTGCAGCAGCAGCTTCGGATCCTCGACGACGAACTGGGAGGTCTGCGCGACGAACTGCTTGCCGGGGGTGCCGCCGACGGACGCCTTCACCGAGCGGATGATCTGCTCCAGCTCGGCGGCGAGGGAGTTCGTGACCTCGTTGGCGCCGAGGTCGAGCTCGTCGGCGAGGGAGCGCATCACCGGCAGTCTCGCGCCGGGCAGGCGCATGCCGGTGAAGGCGTAGATGGCCCCGTCCAGGGACTTGGACATCCGGCTGCTCCCTTCCCGCCGCTCGTCGCTTCCCGCCGCTCGTCGCTTCCCGCCGCTCGCCGCTTCCCGCCGCTCGCCGCCTCCCGCCGCTCGCCGCCTCCCGGCCGCGGGTGCCTGCCGGGTCTCGTCAGCCCCTGGGGCCGCCACCGGGCCAGTTGGCGGCATGCTGGGACGTGCCGGCCTCGGTCTCGTCGCCGATGCGGCGCACCAGGTTCAGCCGGTCGCCCTGCACGCCGATGGCCTGTCCCAGGCCGACGTAGATCTTGCCGAAAGCCGTCATGATCTTGTCGAAGGTGGCCTTGGCGTACAGGGTCGCCTCGTCCTTCGCATCGCCGACGAAGTCGACGCCGGCGACGCCGACGAGCCACTCACCGAAGTCGCCGTAGTGCCCCTGCAGAGCCTTCAGCGCCGGCACCCGGGACGCGATCGCGTCACCGTCGTGCTGGATCAGCTTGGCGCTCATGTCCACTGCCCGTCGCGCTCGGGCGGGGTGGCCCGGCGGCCGTCGTCGGGCATGTTGCGGGTGAACATGTCGGCGAGCTCGTCGACGAGGTCCTCGACGGAGGTGACCTCGCCGAGGCGGCCCACCGAGGACGGCAGATCCCGCATGAGGTCCTGGATGCCGGCCAGGGCCCGGTCGCGGGCTCCCTTGCGGGCCGCCTCGATGGTGCGGATCAGCAGGTCGGCGAGTTCGGCGGGGGCCAGCTCGCGGTAGGCGTCGCCGCGGAAACGCAGCTCCCGCAGGTCGCCCTGCCCGCCGACGGTCACCGTGACCAGCTTGTTGCGGTCGCTTGCCTGGTAGCTGACCTGCGGTCCCTCGGCCCGGATGCGGTCGGTGATCTCCTGGGTGCGGGCCAGCTCGGCGAGCGTGGACTCCATCAGGCTGTCGTCGAACAGTGCCATGTGGCTCCTCCTGTTCTCTCAGCGACCGCGACGGGTGCGGTCGCGCGAGGGTGGGGCGGGGATGACGGTGGGGCCCTGCGGGGCCTCGGGGTCGGCGGGTGCCGTGCCGTCGGTGCGCCCGATCACCGCGGGCGCGCATTCGGGGTCGGTGCCCCAGACCTCCTCGTCCTCGGTGAGCCAGGTGTTGCGCTGGCGTTCCCGGGACTGGCCCTGACCGGCCTGCCCTGCGCCCATGCCGCCCATCGGCATGAACGGCATGCCACTGCCGGCGGATGACCCAGACATCCCAGACATCCCAGACATCCCGGACGCCGGGCCGCCGAGCGCCGCGGACGCACCTGGCAGGCCCCCGGCGCCGGCCGCGCCCGCGCC
>NZ_JALKFU020000356.1 GCF_023242965.2 Frankia sp. AgKG'84/4 | reverse complement strand
CCGCGGGGCCCGGGCGCGCGGGCGCTGACGGCACCGCCCGCGGCCGGGTCTACCGCTACCTGCGCCAGGCGGTGATGACCGGTGAGATCGCCCCGGGCGCCCGCCTGGTGGAGGACCGCCTCGCCGAGGAGCTGGCCGTGAGCCGCACGCCGGTGCGGGAGGCCCTGCAACGGCTGACCAGCGAGGGGCTCGTCGTCAGGATCCGCCGCGGGCAGTTGGAGGTCTGCGCGGTCGGCCCGCGGGAGCGCGCGGAGATGCACCTGCTACGCGTCGCCTTCGACGAGGTCGTCGCGCGGCTGATCAGCCGGCGGGCCGACGAGATCGACTGGGACCCGATCCACGAGCGGCTCGGCCCGCTGGAACGGGCGCTGCACGAGGGCGGCATCGGCAGCTCGGCGTTCGCCATGGCCCACCTGGACCTGCACATGGCCATCAACCGGGCGGCGTTCAGCGAGCGGACGTCGAGCTTCATGGAGTCGCAGGCTTTCCTCTACCCGACCGACGACTACGTGCAGCAGGCCGGCTACGAGCCGGTCGAGCAGCACCGTCAGCTGCTCGTGGCCCTGGCCGGCGGCGACGAGGAGCACGCGGTGGCGGCGGTGCTGGCGCACGCGGTGCGCGGCGAGGCAGACGGCGCCGGGCGTGGGCCGCGGCGGGCACCGGTCGGTGGCGACACCACGATCGCCGAGCGAGGCCGCTGATGAGCGTCCGGATGTTCGTCAACGGGCAGGCGATGAGCGGCGGGTCGATCCACGGCCCGCTCGCGGCCGCCCGGTTCCTCGGCCGGGTCCACACGGCGCCCCGCTACCGGTTCTGGTCGTTCGACGACGAGTTTCCCGGCCTGGAACCGGTGACGACCGGCGGTTATCCGGTGCCCGGCGAGCTCTACGAGGTCAGCTACGCCGTCCTGCGGGACCGGCTGTTGCCGTTGGAGCCGCCCGAGCTGGAGTTGACCGTCATCGAACTGGCCGACGGCAGCGGCTCGCTGAGCATGCGGGCTCGCGCGGACGCCCTCGCCGGCCGGGTCGAGATCCGCCATTCCAGCGGCTGGCTCGGCTACCTCGCGGAGCGCGGCCTGAACGTGCGTTAGCCGGCCCGGACGGGCATCCGGGAGCGCCCCGATCACCGGATGCCCGCCCGCGTGGTCGTGTCAGGCCGCGCCGATGCGGGCACCGGTGGCGTGGAGACGTTCCCACGCGCCGCCGCCGGCCGGGCGACTCCGGCGGTCCAGCTCCGGCTTGACGGTCGGCTCTCCCGGATCCCCCGTCACCTGCCGGCGAATCGTGCGACGGCGACCAGACATTCCCGTCCCGACTTTCTCTGAATTCGCCGGGATGCGGTGAAACATTTCCGCGTCGCGCCGCGCCGCGCCGAAGCGCGAACCGACACCGCTCGAATTCCTGTCGGTATTTGGCTCTTGAACGCGGGGGCTGAATCGAATTACGCGACTTCTTCGGTCAGGGCGGCGGGGGAAAGTCTCTTGAGTGGCCCGGCCGTGTTCCTTTCAGATTTTGCTGGCCGAGTCGCCGACGATAGCCGCGTCGGCTGGCCGGTAGGTGGACTGACTGTGCGTAACCTGGGCGTACCGACGCTTTTTCCTGTGTGGCGGCTCTGACCTGCCGAATCATGGATTTTTCGGTTGTTCTCCCTATGATCGGGTGAGCCCGGCAGGCAATGCTCGACGCCTTCTCGGCCGGTCGTGGCGAGCTGTGATAGGGCGGTGGTAGGACGTCGCTGTCCCGGCCTGGCCGGTGCCGGATAGCGGTCGCAAAGGCCGCGTCTGACGGCGAATGCTGGTAGGTGTGTTGACAACCGACAACCCCGAACGGAGACGCCGATGAGCCCACAGCCGCGGACGCTGACGGTCGAGCGCGATGGGGCGGTGGCGATCATCACCCTCAACCGCCCCGACGCCGCGAACGGCATCAGCCAGGAACTCGCCGCCGAGCTGGGTCAGGCCGCCTATGACTGCGCTGAGGACCCCGCCGTCCGGGCGGTGCTCCTGACCGGTGCCGGCCGGTTCTTCTGCGCCGGCGGTGACGTGAAGGAGATGGTGGGCTACGGCGAGCGCGCGGGCGCCGAGACGAAGAAGCTCGCCGACCTCCTGCACCGCGCCGTGACGTCGCTGGCCCGGCTCGACGCGCCCCTCGTCGTCGCCGTCAACGGGACGACCGCGGGCGCCGGGGTCGGGCTCGCGATCGCCGGCGACCTCGTTCTCGCCGCCGACACGGCGACGTTCACGCTCGCCTACACGAACGTCGGGCTCAGCCCGGACGGCGGCACGACGTTCGCACTGCCCCGCCTGATCGGCCTACGCCGCACCCAGGAACTGCTCTACACCAATCGACGGCTGTCCGCCGCCGAGGCACTGGACTGGGGTCTGGTCACCCGCGTCGTACCCGCCGGCGAACTCGCGGGCGAGGCGCTGGCGTTCGCCCAGCGCCTGGCGGCCGGACCGGCGGACTCGCACCGCACGATCCGGCGGCTGCTGCTGGACACGTTCGACAACAGCCTGGAGACGCAGCTGGAACTGGAAGCACGCGGCATCGCCGCCTGCGCGGTGACAGACGGTCGTGAAGGCGCCGCCGCCTTCATCGACAAACGGGCGCCGAAGTTCCACTGACCGGCCAGTTCATGTGACCGGCCAGTTCATGTGACCGGCCAGTTCATGTGGCCGGCCAGTTCATGTGGCCGGCCGGTTCACCTCGCCGGCCGGTTCACCTCGCCGGCTAGGACGTCGGCACCGGGACGCCATCGCCGCGCTGCGCGGGGGGCGCGGCGGGCGCGTGCTCGGTGGGGCCGGCGAGGTCTCCGCGGGTCACGGTCCAGCGCAGCAGCGGTGGCGCCATGACCGACGTGGCCACCGCCACCAGCACCACGACGGTGTAACCGGCGGGGCTGATGACGCCCAGGCGCAGGCCGGTACCCGCCACGACGATCTCCACGACCCCGCGGGCGTTCATACCCGCGCCGAGCGCCAGCGACTCCCACCAGCTCAGCCGGCTCACCCGGGCGCCAAGCAGGGCGCCGAGGAACTTCCCGGCTACGGCGACGACGAGCACGACGGCGGCGGCCGCGAGCACGCTGGGGCGCCCCAGCTCGGTCAGGTCCACCCGCAGGCCGGCGGTGGCGAAGAACAGCGGCGCGAGCACCCCCGTCACCACCAGCCGCAGAGGCGTGACCAGCCGGGGATCGAAGGACCGCCGGGAGCCGATGACCATGCCGGCGACGAACGCCCCGAAGATCGCCTCCAGCTTCAGCGCCTGCGTCGCCGCGGCGGCCCCGAGGATCATCACGACGCAGGCCAGGCTCGCCGCGGCGGCCGGCGAGTCGGTGAGCGCCCGGCGCCGGCCCGTCCAGCCGAGTACCGCCTCGGCCACCGGACGCCCGACCACGACCGCGACCGCCACGGTGGCGAGGACGCACCCCACCGAGATGAGCACGTTGCCGGCGCGCACCCCCGTCGTGGCCAGCGCCGACACCACGGAGAGCAGCAGCCAGCCGACGGCGTCGTCGACGGTGCCGGCAGCCAGCGTCAGCTGACCCGTCCGGCTGTGCAGCAGGTTCAGGTCGACGAGGATCCGGGCGATGACCGGAATGGCGCTGACCGCCATGGCCACGCCGAGGAACATCGCGAAGACGCCGGTGTCGACGTCACCGGAGAGCAGGCCGGCCGGCAGCAGCAGGCCGGTGGCGATACCGAGCCCGAGCGGGACGAGCAGCCCACCGAGACTCACCTGCACGGCGGCCCGCCCGCGTCGCAGGACGCCGGGGACGTCCATCTCGGTGCCCGTCAGGCCGACGAAGAGGATCACCCCGAGCTGGCCCACCGCCTCCACCAGGTGGAACTGGTTCGGGTCGGTCGGGAAAAGCCAGTGCGCGGCGTCCGGCGCGGCCTTCGCGAACACCGATGGCCCCAGCAGGACGCCCGTGGCCAGCTCGCCGACAATGGCCGGCAGCCCGATCCGTTCGGCGAGCCGGCCGAGCAGCAGCGCTCCCGTCAACAGGGTGGTGACGGCCAGCAGAAAGACCAGGAGACTGTGCGGCGGAATAGCGGCCACCGGCTTTGTCGCCGCGGCTGTTGCCGCTAATGTCTCGGGGAAGTCGCCGACCACGTCGAGCCTCCGATCATTCCCGCCAGGCGGCGCGGGCGAGTGACAGAAATGCTGCGGCTGGCGACCAGTATCGCAGTGCGGTGTGATCGCCGGTGCGGGTTCGTAGGAATGCCTCCGGCGCGTTCTTCGTCGCTCGCGCGCGCGGGTGCGCTGCTGGTGAAATCGGATCGCTGGTGTCGCGCGACCCGCCGCGCCGCCCGGCGGACGCCCGGCCAGCGAGCGCTTCGGCGCCGCCCGTGCCCGCGTACGGTGGTCGTGCGACATGTGCTGGAGGGTGCGGTTATGACACATTTCGAGCTGGTTCGGACGCCGACGTTCGCCGGTGCCGCGCTGCTTCGGGACGAGGATCTGAGGCGGGACGCCGAGCGTCAGAAGGACGGCTGGGCGGGCGCCCGGGTCCTCATCGTCGACGCCGACTCCTGCGTTCCCGTGGTCTGGCCCGAGCCGGCGTCTGCTCACTCCACGCAGCCGCGGCTGTGGACCCGGGCCGCGACCGAGCTGGCCGGATCGCCGCCGCCGGACGCGCTGCTGCTCGGCGAGGCCGACGGCGTCGCCTACTGGGCGCTGCATGGTGACCAGGCGGGGGCCGGCGCCGGTCCGGAGGTGCGTTGGCTGAACCCGCACGCGTTCGGCGGTGAGCTGGGTGCCCTGGACGGCACCCTGCTGGCCGCCGCGGTCGCCCTGGTCCGCTGGCACGGCGGCGCGGGATTCTGCACCCGCGACGGTTCAGCGACCCGCCTGTCCAACGCCGGCTGGGTCCGGACCTGCACGGCCAGTGGGCACGAGGAGTATCCGCGTACCGACCCGGCGGTGATCGTCCTGGTGCACGACGGCGCCGACCGGATGCTGCTGGGACGCCACGGCGCCTGGCCGGCCGGGCGGTTCTCGGTGCTCGCGGGTTTCGTCGAGGCCGGCGAGTCGCTGGAGTCCTGCGTGGCCCGCGAGATCGCCGAGGAGGTCGGGCTGGACGTCACCGACATCCGCTACCTGGGTAGCCAGGCATGGCCGTTCCCCCGGTCGCTGATGGTCGGGTTCCACGCGGTCGCCGACCCCGCCCAGCCGCTGCGCCTGGACGAGGACGAGATCTGCGAGGCGACCTGGGTCACCCGCGACGAGCTGCGCCACGCTGTGGCCCGCGGCGACTGGCGCAACGAGCCGGGCAGCGGGGACGCGAGCGGTGAGAACGGGCCGCCCCTGCTCCTGCTGCCCGGCCGCATCTCGATCGCCCGGAACATGATTGACTCCTGGCTCGCCGCCGGCTGACCTCGGCCAGCAATCCCGCCGCGCAGGAGCGGCGCGTGCACCGCGGCAGTGCGCCGCGG
>NZ_JALKFU020000355.1 GCF_023242965.2 Frankia sp. AgKG'84/4 | reverse complement strand
GTCCGGCTGGTCCGGGAGGCCCGGCCCGCCGCGGCCGCCATCGTGGGCCTCTCCGGTGGGCTCGCGCCCGGCATCCGGCCCGGCGACGTCGTCGTGGCCAGCGAGATCCGTTCCGCCGACGGGACCGTCGTCTCGCGCTGTGCGTCCGCGCCGCTGCTCGCCGGCGACCTGCGCCGCGTCGGCCTGACCGTGCACGTCGGCCCGATCGTCACCGTGCCGAAGCTGGCCACCGGCGACGAGCGGACCCGGTTGGCCGCCACCGGCGCCGTCGCGGTGGACATGGAGAGCGCGGCGGTCGCCGCCGGCGTCGGCGACGTTCCCTTCGCCGCCGTCCGGGTGATCGTCGACACCGCTGACGAGGGCATCGGCCACGTCGGCCTGGTCCGCCGGGGCATCCTCGGACTGCGCACGATGTGCCGGCTCGGGCCGCCGATCGGCGCGTGGGCGGCGGCGGTGGGGCGGCGCACGGTGCTGCTGGCCGAGCCGCGGGCGTTCTGCGCCGGGGTCGAGCGGGCGATCGAGGTCGTCGAGCGGGCCCTGGAGCTGCACGGCGCACCGGTCTACGTCCGCAAGCAGATCGTGCACAACTCGCACGTGGTCGCGGAGTTGGCCGCCCGCGGTGCCGTCTTCGTCGAGGAACTCGACGAAGTCCCCGCTGATGCCACCGTCGTGTTCTCTGCCCACGGGGTGGCCCCCGCAGTGTGGGACCAGGCAGGTGACCGGGGCCTGTCCGTGATCGACGCGACCTGTCCGCTGGTCGAGAAGGTCCACACCGAGGCCCGCCGGTTCACCTCCCGCGGGGACACCGTGTTCCTCATCGGCCACGCTGGCCACGAGGAGGTCGACGGCACCCTCGGCGAGGCGCCCGGGCGCATCCAGCTCGTGCAGTCCCCGGCCGAGGTCGCCGCCCTGGACGTGCCCGACCCGCAGCGCGTCACGTACCTCATGCAGACGACGCTGGCGATGGACGAGGCGGACGAGGTCGTCGAGGCCCTCACGGAGAGGTTCCCGACCATCGTCGGCCCCGGCTCGGCCGACATCTGCTACGCCACCTCCAACCGCCAGAACGCGGTGCGCCGGGTCGCCCAGGAAGCCCAGCTCGTCCTGGTCGTCGGGTCGGCGAACAGCGCGAACTCGGTTCGGCTCGTCGAGGTCAGCCGCCGGGACGGTGTGGCCTCTCACCTTGTCGAGAACGTCGGCGACGTGCGGCTGTCCTGGCTGGACGGCGTGGGCACGGTCGGCATCTCGGCTGGCGCGTCGGCACCGCCGGCGTTGGTCGAGGAACTCACCGCGGCACTGTCCGGCCTTGGCCCCACCGAGGTGGCGGTGCGCTCCGTCGGCCGGGAGACGGTTGCCTTCCACCTGCCCAAGGAGCTGCGCCGGGCCGCGGCGGCCGACGCCGCGGCGGCGACGGAGCCCGGACCGGGCGCCACGGCGTCCTCGTAAAGCAGCATCATCCGGGCGCGACTTCTTCGCACCCGCGCCTGCCCGCGCGTCGCCCGATCCACCGTGCTCCCCTGGATCCCGGACGGGACGCGGCACCCTGTGCCCGAGCCGGCGCACCGCCGGGATCCAGGGCTGGCGAGACCGATTCGCGGCCAGCTCGACATCGTGTCACTCTCAGTAGTGAACTGCGGCCGCCTTCGGTCGGTCCGCGCAAGCTCATGACGTGGTCGCGGCGCCTTATGGGGGTCGTCCTGACACCTCCGACGCGTCGTCGAACGTTGTGGTCCGGCGGCGGGTGGGCGGGGCCGACGGTGCGACTTCGCCGGTCGGCTTGGGGGCTCTGACCTGCTCCGATGAAGTGCAAATCCTGTCCGCATCCGGTCGCTCGGCGGATCCGGTCTCCTGGCGGACACCGTTGTGCGACAGCTCATCGTTCGATCCACATGCAGGCTGTACGTACAGGCTGTATGGTCAGTGCAGCGATCATCGGTTATAACCGGCGACCAAAGAGAGGGGAGCTACGCCGTGGCGGTCGAGTGGCGGTACCAGCTCCGTGTAGGTACCTATCTGGCGAAGCAGAAACTGCTGCGTCGCAAGCACTTCCCGCTCGTGCTGGAGCTCGAGCCACTGTTCGCCTGCAACCTGTCCTGCACGGGTTGTGGGAAGATCCAGCATCCGGCGTCCGTCCTGAAGCAGCGGATGGGCGTCGACGACGCTCTGGCCGCCGTCAAGGAGTGCGGCGCGCCGGTCGTTGCGATCGCGGGCGGTGAGCCGCTTATGCACCCGCAGATTCACGAGATCGTGAACGAGCTGGTGAAGCGCAAGAAGTTCGTGATCCTCTGCACGAACGGGCTCCTGCTCCAGAAGAAGCTCAAGAACTTCACCCCGTCGCCCTACTTCACCTTCGTCCTGCACATCGACGGGCTGCGTGAGCGGCACGACGCTGTGGTGGAGAAGGAAGGCACCTTCGACGAGTGCGTGCGTGCGTTCCACGCGGCGAAGGCGGCCGGCTTCCGAGTTGGCAGCAACTCGACGTTCTTCAACAACGACAGCCCGCAGGACGTCATCGACATCCTGACCTTCCTGAACGACGACCTGAAGGTCGACCAGATCCAGCTCTCCCCGGGCTACGCGTACGAGAAGGCTCCCGACCAGGAGCACTTCCTCGCCGTCCAGGAGACGCGGGAGATGTTCGGCAAGGTCTTCGCGGAGGGTCGACGCAAGAAGTTCCGGCTGAACCACTCGCCGGTGTTCCTCGACTTCCTCGAGGGCAAGAAGGAGCTCGCCTGCACCGCCTGGGGCATCCCGAGCTACTCGCTGTTCGGCTGGCAGAAGCCCTGCTACCTGATGAGCGACGGGTACGTCTCCTCCTACAAGGAGCTCGTCGAGACCACCGACTGGGACAGCTACGGCCGTGGCAAGGACCCGCGCTGCGCGAACTGCATGGCGCACTGCGGGTACGAGACGTCGGCCGTGCTCGCCACGATCGGCTCGCTGAAGGAGTCGATTCGCGCGGTGCGCGAAGCCTGATCGCCTGACCCGCACGTCCAACGCCGCCCCGGTCCTTCAGTGACCGGGGCGGCGTTGTCGTGTCGGTGGCGCCGCGGGGCTCAGCGGATCCGCTGTGGGCCGGTGCTGTGCTCGGCGCTGACCGGCGGCTGCTGGGCCAGGTCGCCGCCGCGGCCGAGCCCGCGCAGCAGGCGGTCGAGCACGATGCCGATCTCGATGCGGGCCGTGTCCGGATCGGCGGCCCGGGCCGTGAAGATGCTCGCCTCCGAGAGCAGGGCCGCGACCAGGCGGGTCAGCGGCGCGACCGGGAGCGGGTCGATGCGGTCCTCGGCGATCGCGCGTTCCAGCCATTCGGACAGCAGCCGGTAGCCGTGCCGTTCGACGAGCGCGTCCCACGCCTCGCTGCCGAGCACGGCAGGGCCGTCGATGAGAACGATGCGCTGGAAGTCGCTGTCCGCGGTGGAGATGTCGAGCAGCGACTGGAAGCCTGTGCGTAGCTGGGTCCACGCGTCGCTGGGAAGTTCGGCGTCGCGGGCGAGCTCGCCGGCGACGAGCTGCTCGGCGACCTCGGTGGCGACCTGTTCCATCACTGTCCGGAACAGCTCGGCCTTGTCGCGGAAGTGGTGGTACAGCGCGCCCCGGGTCACCTGAGCGTCGGCGACGATCTCCTCGGTCCCGGTGGCCGCGAACCCCTGTTCGGCGAATCGACGGCGTGCAGCCGAGACGAGAGCCTGACGGGTGTCAGCCGTCTGCTCGGAACGACGGCTACGGGTCACCACTCGATTATGGTGCAGATCCAGGCCCTGGCGGGGCTGGAGAGGGACCAGGTTCGTGTGGGTTCCGTTCCACGACCACCCTGACCGGGGGTACGCGGGGAATGCTGGGATGGCACGAGCGAGCCTATTCGGTGCCATCCGGCCCCAGGGACGCGACGGGGGCGCTGGCCGGCGCGGTCGGCGGCGTCGGCCGGGTGAAGTGGGCGCGGCGGCGGTACGTCCCGGCGAATTATGCCTGGTCCACAGGGGTTTTCCGAAGATCTGCCGGTCCGCGTCAACGATGGGGGCGTTGGCGTCGCTCGTGACTGTGCCCGCGGCCGGATAGTTCTTAACACACAATTACCGCGCACGACCGGCGTAGGTGTGACCCGCGTGGCAGCATTACTCTCTGTGACTGTGCTCCAGTGGATAGCCCTCGCCTCGTTGTTCGCCTGGCTGTACCTGGCCATCGGTCATGGCTTCTTCTGGCGGACCGACCAGCGCCTGCCGGCCTGCCAGGCGCCAGCCGTCTGGCCCAGCGTCGCGATAGTCATTCCCGCGCGGGACGAGGCCGACGTCCTGCCCGTGACGCTGCCGACCCTGCTCGCCCAGGACTACCCGGGGCCCGTGCGGCTGATCCTCATCGACGACGGCTCGACCGATGGGACGACCGAGGTGGCCCGGGAGCTCGCCGAGCAGGCGGGCAGGCGCGGCGGGTCGAACGTCACCGCCGCCGTCACCGCGTCGACGGAGCCGCCCCCCGGGTGGACCGGCAAGCTGTGGGCGCTGCGCCGCGGCATCGACTGCGCCGGCGACGCGGAGTTCCTCCTGCTCACCGACGCCGACATCGCCCACGACCGGGGCTCGCTGACCAGCCTCGTCGCGGCCGCGACGACGCACCGGCTGGACATGGTCTCCCAGATGGCGGTGCTGCGTGCCGACACAGTCTGGGAGCGGTTGATCGTCCCGGCGTTCGTCTACTTCTTCGCGATGCTCTATCCGTTTCGCCGGTCCAACAACCCGCGCGCGCGGGTGGCGGCGGCCGCGGGTGGTTGTTCCCTCGTGCGCCGGGAGGCGCTGGCAGCGGCCGGCGGGCTCGCCGAGATCCGCAACGCGGTGATCGACGACGTGTCCGTCGCGCGGATCATCAAGCGTTCCGGCGGACGGACCTGGCTCGGCCTCGCGGAGCAGGTCCACAGCCGCCGGCCGTATCCCCGCCTGGCCGACCTGTGGCACATGGTCTCCCGTACCGCCTACGCCCAGCTGCGGCACTCGCCGCTGCTGCTGCTCGGAACGGTTCTCGGGCTCGGACTGGTCTTCGTCGTGCCGCCGGCCGCGACCATCGCCGGTCTCGCCGGCGGGGACGGCCGGACCGCGGTCATCGGCGCCGTCACCTGGCTGATCATGACCTGCACCTACCTGCCGATGATCCGGTACTACCGCCAGCCCCTGCTCAGCGCGTTGCTCCTGCCCGGCGTCGCGGCGCTGTACCTCGCGATGACCGTCGACTCCGCCCGGCGCACGAAGGCCGGCCGTGGTGCCTCCTGGAAGGGGCGCACCTACGACGAGCACGGCCAGCCGACCACCGGCGGCCGGGAGGCCGCCGCCTCCGCCGCGACCGGCGCACCCGGTGTCGTGGTCGGTCCACCGCGTGATCCGTGGAACGACAGCCTGCCCCGATCGGAGGGTCCCGCCACGGCGGCGGGCCGGGCGGACGCTGCTTCGGCGCGTCCTCGCCGTCAAC
>NZ_JALKFU020000354.1 GCF_023242965.2 Frankia sp. AgKG'84/4 | reverse complement strand
GCGGCGAACAGCGGGCCCGCGACCGGGTCGACCTCGTCGAAGACCCGGGCGATCGTCAACGGCGGGCCCGGCTCGCGGGCCCACAGCAGTGCGCCGCAGGACCGGGCGAACAGCTGATACGGCGGTGGTTCGACGCCGGCGAGGCACACCTCGACCTGCGGGCTGGGTTCACCGGCCAGGTCCAGCGCGGCGCCGAGCCGGTCGGCCACGGCCACCGGCCACACCTGCGCCCGGTCACCGGAGGCCACGGGGTCGACGGTGAGGACGTAGACCCGCTTCGGCGCCGGCCAGGGCGCGCCGCCCGCCGGTGCCCGCCAGGCACGCCACAGCCCGACCGCGGTCGGTTCGACCTCGACGGCGGCCACCATCGTCGCGTCGACGTCCGCCGGCGCATCGGAGCCGGTCGCCGCCGCGGACCCGCTCAGGTCCAGGGGCAGCACCGCAGCCGCCGTGGCACCGGCGGGCTCGACGGAGTGAAAATCCCAGGCCAGCGGCCCGGCGTCGCCGGCCTGCCCCGCCCCGCCGGCGTCGTCCCGGTCGGGCGCGCGCGGCTCCAGCGGGTCCGAACCTGGGACGTCGGATTCCAGCGGGCCCGCCTCCAGGGCATCGAGCGCGGCGACGATGTGCCCGTCGTGGCCCGCGGCCGCCAGCTCGTCACGGACCAGCACCAGCTCGCCGACGCCGACGCCGACGTTCCCGGCGGTGACGGCGAAGGCGACCGCCTGCGCGACGTCGAGGAACAGCCCGGCGGCCAGCCACGCCCGGGCCTCGCTGACCAGGTCGTCCGGCAACCGCCCGGCGAGGCGCAGCAGCAGGCTGTGCCAGCGCGCCGCCTGGACATCGTCCATCCCCGCCTCGGAGCCCGCGACCACCCTGCACTCCTTCCGCCCGGTGCGCGGGCCGGCCGGCACCGCCGCACAACCCGCTCTGTCGGATGCACGCGCCGCGCGGCGCCCGGAGTTCACCACGCGCGGCGAGAACTTCCGGGCAACGGAGCGTGGTGGAGCATCGGGGAGAGCAGCTCCGTGGGTTCTTACCGTGACCGTCGCCCCGGTCGCCGGCGGACCGACGGGTTCACCGCACGGCCGCGGTGGCGAGGCGCCGCCGGGGCCCCCGCCGCGGCTTGATCATCGATATATGCTTCGCCCATGGGGGAGGCGCCGATCCGCATCTTCGTGGCAATGCCGTTCTCGACCATGGGCACGAGCGCGGCGTGGGCGGATGTCCAGGAGATTCGTCGCGAGCTGTTCGACGTGGTCGCGCGCCGGCTGGCCGAACAGCTGGATAGACCCACGGATCTGGTCATCGAGGACGAGAAGAAGGTCAGCGCCCCCATCCACGATTCGATGTTCGCGGAGGCGCTCGCCGCGGATGTCTACATCGCCGACCTCTCGGGTAACAACGCGAACGTCTTCCTGGAACTGGGCGTGCGTTGGGCGAGTCGGGACGGCGTGACGATCCTGGTGACCCAGGATATCGACGATCATCCGAAGTTCAATGTAGGCGGAAATCGCATCATCCCGTACGGCTCGCGGCCCGGCGAACTGCGTTCCGCCGTGACCGACATCGTCGCCGCCGCTGCGTTCGGGCTACGTGCCCCCGGCCACATCGACAGTCCGGTCCGCCGCAACAGCGAAAGAATCACCATCGCCCGAACCGAACTGGACGGGCTCCGCGAGGAGATCGCCCGGCTTCGGGACGAGCAGGCCGAGGAAATCATTGAGCTCGCGCGGCGGTCACCGGACGACGCGGTGGAAATACTGAGCCGAGCCGTGCGGCACAGCCCCACGAACCATCGCGCCCACTTCGAGCTGGGCCGCGCGCTGGCGAGTTCGGCGAACAGCGCTGAGGACTACAGCCGGTCGGCGTCCGCCTTTCGTACCGCGACCAGGTTGCGGCCCGACTCCGGACCGGCCTGGCGGGAGCTCGGCGTGGTTCTCGGCAAGGGCGGACAGCTCACCGAGGCCGCCGACGCGTTCCGGCGGGCCGTCAGCATCAGTCCGGAAGATCATGAGACCTGGTCGACTCTCGGCGGCCTGCTGCGCAGACAGGCCCGGCGCGGCGATGGAGATTTCGACACCGTCCTGTTGAGACAGTCGCGCGACGCCTATCGAAAAGCCACCGAACTCAATGGAAACGACACCTACCCGCGGCTCAACGAAGCTCGGATCACCCTTCTTCTCGCGGGCGAGGATCCCGTTAGTCGAGCGGCGGCCCGCGCGTACTTCGAGCGGCTGGAAGGACTGGCCCGCTTCACCGTCCACGAACTCAGAGCCAGCGTGGCGACACCCGGCCGAGCTTCTACGGACCTGCCTTGGAAGCTGCTTGACCTCGCGGACTGCCTGATCTTCTCCGGCCGGGGCGAGGAAGGCCTGGAAACCGTCCGCGCGGCCGTCAACGAGATTCCCACGGCGAACCGTGCCTCCTACCTCGACTCCGCGATCGGGCCCTGGCGGGACGCGCTGGCCGCTGGGATCCTCGAGGAGACCGAAACCAGGTTTGTGACCCAGGCGATCGACATCGCGTCGCGGGCTGCCGCGCACTCCTACTGACCGCCGCCGGAGAGGCTTGGCGGGGTCGCGGGGCGCAGGCCGGCGGCGCGCAGCATCAGCAGGGCCAGGGATCGTTCGGCGACCCGGATGGCGAAGGTCAGCGCGAGGTCGGCGGACCCGGCGCGGTGGAAGAAGCGGCCGGAGCTGAGGTAGACGGCGAGGGTGCGGACCAGGCCCAGGACGAGACCGGAGACGAGGCTGCCGGCGAGCGCCACCCCACCGGCGGTCGCGGCGTCCCGCCCGCGCAGCGGGATGAAGTCCTTCGGGATGCCGTAGATCGCCGAGGTGGAGGACGTGGCGACGAACGAGGCCAGCATGCCGATCATCAGCGTGCCCTGGACGTAGTCGTAGACCGTGCCCCGCCAGCGCGGCGGGTTCTCCGGGCCGGCCCACTCGTTGTCCCAGTGCTTGTCGTGGTTGTAGGGGTTGCGGGTGTAGTGCTTGCCGCCGTCGACGTTGGCCAGGCCGTCCTTCCAGGATTTCAGCGGTGTGCCCTGCACGTCGTGCAGCACACTGTTGGCGGTCTTGACCAGCGCGGTGATCGCGGCGGCGGTGAAGACCCGGGCGAAGTCCAGGCCCGACACCTGGGCGCGGTTGACACCGGTGGTCGCGAGCAGGCGGGCCACGGAGTCGATGCCGAACTCGATGCCGTACTCGATGGCGGCCTTCTGGAACATCACCCGGGAGCGGGAGACGAACGTGCCGGCGAGTCCGTCGGTCGCCGTGTACTGCAGCCGGTTCGACTCCCGCCACATCCGGTCGTAGCCGCGGAACTGGTTGAGGGTGCCGCGGTACTCGAACTCGCGGCCGACGAGTGTCCGCGGGGTGCCGGGCAGCAGCCGTAGGCGGCCGAGCGGGCCGCGTTCCCAGACGTTGCCGGACAGGGTGCGGTAACGCAGCAGCCGGCCGCCCGCGTCGGTCTCCCGCCACTGCTTGTGGAACTTCTCGGACTCCCGGAAGACCCCGGAGCCCGGCGCGGTCTCGGTGCGCTCGCGGAACACGTCGCCCTGGTCGTACTCCCGCCAGCTGCCGTAGCCGCCCGGCCGGTGGGTCGGCCGGGGGGTGGTGTACTCGCGGACCCGGCCACCGGCCTGTTCGCGCACGACGTCGCCGGCCGCGTCGAGGTCGCGCCAGTCCGTCATCGCGGTGCCCGTGGGAATGTCGGGCTGCCAGGTCCGGCCGTCGGCGGAGCGCCACTGGCGCTGGGCCGGGACGCCGGTCGGGACGCCGTCGGCGTTGCGTAGCTGCGACTGCCAGGTGCTGGTCGCGGGGTCGCGCCAGGCGAACAGGCCGCTGCCCTTCTTCAGGGAGCGCATGTCGCGGATACGGGTCTGCACGCCACCGACGCGCTGGTAGTCGCGGTAGGAGTCGTCCCAACTGCCCGTCCACTGGTGGTTGCGGCTGCTGATGCGGGTGCCGACGTTCGTCCCGTCGCTCCAGGTCCAGGACGTGCCCCGGGTGGGGGTGCCGCTGCCCGTGACGGCGACGGTCGCGGGGGCAGTGGTCGCGGGGGCGGTGGTCGCGGGGGCGGTGGGGGCCGGGAAGGCGTCGGTGCGGGCGACTATCTCGCCCATCGTGTTGCGGGTGATCGTCGTCTCGGTGCCGGTGGGGGTGAAGGGCGTCGCGGCGGTCGGGGTGTACGTGGGCTGGTGGGTGCCCAGGTAGGACACGACGTTCCCGTTGGGGTCGGTGTGGCGCACGATGATCTTCGGGGTGAGGGGGCCGCCGGGCTGGATGGTGTCGATCCAGGCGGGCCCGCCGCCGAGCAGGTGCCGTTCCCCGGTGAGCGCCGGCGTGGTGCCCGATTCCGTCCACGTCAGGGTCCGGGGGGCACCGGTGGGGAGGTTGCCCTGCAGCGACTGCCAGCCGCCGGCCGCCGCGGCGCCGATCTTGACGGTGTGGCCGTTCTCGAGCTTCATCTCGCCGCGGACGAAGTGACCGTCGCCCGTGAAGTCAGCGAACGAGCCGTCGGGTGTCATCACCCGCACGCCGCGGGCGACGTTCGGGGCGGTGCGGTGGTGGACGCCGGCCTTCTCCTTCCACCGGTACACCTGGTAGCGACTGTCGGCGAAGGTCGCGCCGGGTTGGGCGAAGTCGACCTGGCCCCATTTCGAGCCGAAGAAGCGGGCGATCTGGCGGTAGGCGGCGTTGGAGATGGCGTCGGGGTCCTGCCAGAGGAACTGCGGCGGGCGTTGCTCGGCCCACCGGGTGATCTTCAACGTGTGGCCGCCGGTGACCGGTTCCAGGCGACCGACGTCCTTCGCCTGGGTGGAGATCTCCTTGTAGGTGTGGTCGACCTGATTGCCGCCGGTGCCGTCGGGCACGAGGCTGTGCTCGCGGTAGTGCAGGGCGTGCTTGAAGGAGTTCACCGACCGGTACTGCCGTTGGGCGTACGGCGCGGGCCCCGGGTTGCCCGCCGGTGTCAGGTCGGTCAGCGCGCGCAGGTCGCGGGTGCGGATGCCCTGCGCCATCAGCCGGCCGTCGGGGTTGTACCGGTACCAGCGCCACGACCCGTCCTCCTGGCGTTCCCCGCGCACCAGGCCCTTGTTCAGGGTCGTGCGTCCCTCGCGGACCAGCACGTCGCGGATCGTGCCGTGGGCGTGGTCCGACCAGGTCGCCCCGTCGGACTCGACACCGAACGTCCGCGTTCCCCGGGCGAGCGGGTCGCCGTACAGGCCGCTCGGGCCGGCGTCCCACTCGTGCCAGTAACGCTGGCCGTCACTGGCCCGTCGCACCTCCAGGAGGCTGCCGGAGCCGAGCAGGTCCCGGGCGTAGAACGGGCTGCCGTCGGCGCCGGTGAGGTACAGGCTGCCGTCCTGCCAGGTGGTGACCGCGCCACCGGAGTTGTACGCGGGACGGGCGGCGCCGGCGCCGGCTCCGGGCGGGACGGCGGCGGCTAGGCG
>NZ_JALKFU020000353.1 GCF_023242965.2 Frankia sp. AgKG'84/4 | reverse complement strand
GCGGGGCGCCCGTCGGCGCCGAACACCACCGGCCGCCGTGGCACCAACGCCCGCGACCGCGGTGCGCCGGCCTGCGCGGACGAGCGTCCGCAACAGCGGCGGGACACCGTGCTGGGTGGCACGGGCGCGGATGCCGGCGAGGTCCAGCGGTGCGGTGACGAGGACGGCCCCGCCCCCGCTACCCGCGCGGTCGAAAAGGTCGAGGCCCTGCTCGGTGGTCAGCGCCCGGATGCCGGCTCGCGCCAGCCGGGCGTGGTCGGTGGTGTCGAGGGTGGCGGTGAGGGTGCTGGTGTCGTGCCAGAGGCCCCAGGCGAGGCTGGTGGCGGGGAGGTGGTGGGTGTGGCGGTGGTGGGCGAGGGCGTCGAGGAAGGTGTTGGCGGCGGCGTAGTTGGCCTGGCCGGCGTTGCCGGTGAGGCCGGCGATGGAGCTGTAGAGGATGAACGCCCTGAGGGTGGGGGTGTGGCGGGTGGCGTGGTGCAGGTTCCAGGCGCCGTCAATCTTGGGAGTGAGGACGGCCCGCAGGCCCTCGGGGGTGAGGGCGCTCAGGGTCGCGTCGTCGGTGATCCCCGCGGTGTGGATGACGGCGGTGAGCGGACGCTCGGCGGGGATCGCGGCGAGCAGGTCGTCGACGGCGCCCTGGTCGGTGATGTCGGTGGCGGAGAGCGTGACGGACGCGCCGAGGTCCTCGAGGTCGGCGCGCACGGCGGCGGCGTCGGGGTGGTCGGGGCCCTGCCGGCTGGTGAGGTGCAGGTGGCGCGTGCCGTGGTGGGTGACGAGATGGCGGGCGAGGCGGCGGGCGAGGGCGCCGAGACCACCGGTGACGAGTACGGTCCCCGCGGGGTCCAGGTCCCAGCCGGTCGGGTCGGCTCCGGCGGCCGCGGCGGTGCCGCGGCGCGCGGCGGTGAGGCGAGGCGCGTGGGCGGTGCCGTGACGCAGCGCCAGGTGTGGCTCGTCGGCGGCCCGTGCGGCGGCGACGGCGGCGGGGACGGCGGCGAGGCTCGCCGGGTCGTCGTCGAGGTCCAGGTGCAGGAACCGACCAGGGTTCTCGGTGCTCGCGGTGCGCACCAGCCCCGCGAGGGCGGCGGTGGTGAGGTCGACGTCCTCACCGGCGACGCTGACCGCCCGCGAGGTGATCACGACGAGAGCGGCCGAGGCCCGGTCCGGGTCCCGCAGCCACGCCTGCAGCAGCGCCAGCGTGTCGGCCGTCGCCGCCCGCGCCCGCGCGGGAAGATCCGCGGGGAGGTCATCGGGCGTGCCCGCGACGACCGCCAGAACGACGTCCGGGGTCCGCTCCGGTGCCGCGTTGCCCAGGGCCGCGAGATCGGGGAGCACCTGCGCGTCGACACCCGCCGTGGCCAGCGCTGAGACCAGTTCCCGGGCGCCGTCCCCCAGGATTGCCCAGGCAGCCGGCCCGGACGGGGTCGCGTCGGCCGGGAGGGCGAACGGCGGCCAGCTCACCTCGTGGAGCCCATCCGAGCGCTCCTCCGCGGCGCCGTCCGCCTCGCGGGCCGCGACCTGCTCGGCCGAGACCAACCGGGACCGTAGCGACTCCACGGTGAGCACGGCGGCGCCGGTCGGGTCGGTGGCGTGCAGGGAGATGCCGTCGTCGCCGTGGACGGTGAGGCGCACCCGCAGGGTGGTCGAACCGGTGGCGTGCAGGCGCACGCCGTTCCAGGCGAACGGGATCCGGCTGTGCCCCGCGGGGGTGTCCGCGAGCCGGTCCAGCGCGGCGGCGTGGAAGGCGGCATCGAGCAGAGCCGGGTGGACGCCGAAGGCACCGGCGAGCGCGGTCTGCTCCTCGGCCAGGGCGACCTCGGCGTAGAGGTCGTCGCCGGCCCGCCAGGCGGAGCGCAACCCCTGGAACACCGGCCCATAGCCGAGCCCGGCCGCGGCCAGCGCGTCATACCCCTCGGCGAGATCGATCGCGTCCGCGTCCACGGGCGGCCAGGCCAGCTCCGAGGCGGCCGGGTCGCCGACGTCCTCCACCCCGTCACCGGGCGCCAGGATTCCCTCGGCGTGACGGGTCCACGTCGTGGACCCGCCGCCGGCGGCGGCGTCCGGCCGGGAGTGGACGGAGACCGGACGACGTCCCGTGCCGTCCGGGCCGCCGACGGTGACCTGCAGGGCGACGGCGCCGCGGGCCGGCAGAACCAGGGGGGCCTCGACGACGAGCTCGTCGAGGACGTCAACGCCGAGTTCGTCCCCGGCGCGCAGCGCCAGGTCGACGTACGCGGTTCCGGGGAGGACGACGCTGCCCTGCACTGCGTGGTCGGTGAGCCACGGATGAGTCGCGAGCGAGAGCTGTCCGGTGAGCACGACGGTGTCGTCGGCGGCGAGGCGGACGGTGGCGCCGAGCAGCGGATGCCCGGCCGCGCGCAGACCCGCTCGGGACAGGTCGCCCGGGCCGCCGGGGGTGCTCTCCAGCCAGTAGCGCTGGCGTTGGAAGGGGTAGGTGGGCAGGGCTGCGGGGGTGCCGGTGCCGGTGCCGGTGCCGGTGCCGGTGGTGGTGGTGGTGAGGGTGGTGTGGGTGGGGGTGTGGCCGTGGGTGTGGAGGGTGGCGAGGGCGGTGCTGAGGGTGGTGAGGGGGTTCTGGGTGGGTCGGAGGGTGGGGAGGACGAGCGGGTTGCTGTCGGGGTTGAGGGTTTGGGTGGTGAGGGTGGTGAGGGTGGTGTCGGGTCCGAGTTCGAGGTAGGTGGTGACGTGCTGGCTGGTGAGGGTGGTGATGCCGGTGGTGTATTGGACGGTGTGGCGGATGTGGCGGGTCCAGTAGTCGGGGGTGGTGAGGTCTTCGGGGGTGGTGAGGTGGCCGGTGAGGTTGCTGATGAGGGGGATGGTGGGTGGCTGGTAGGTGAGTGATGCGGCGGTGGTGTGGAAGGTGTTGAGGATGGGGGTGGTGAGGGGGCTGTGGAAGGCGTGGCTGACGGTGAGGTGGCGGGTTTTGATGCCTTGGGTGGTGGCGTGTTCGGCGATGGTGGTGAGGAGGGTGGTGGGTCCGGCGAGGACGGTGTTGGTGGGGCTGTTGAGGGCGGCGAGGTCGACCTGGGACAGGTCGTGGGTGGTGGACAGGGTGGTGAGCAGGGCGCGGGTGGTCTGCTCGTTGGTGTGGAGGGTGAGCATGCCGCCGCCGGGGGGCAGGCTGCCGAGGAGCTTCGCGCGGGTGGTGACGAGGTGGGCGGCGTCGGGGAGGGTGAAGACGCCGGCGGTGTGGGCGGCGGTGATTTCGCCGAGGCTGTGGCCGATGAGGTAGTCGGGGGTGATGCCGTGCCAGGTCAGGGTGCGGTAGAGGGCGACTTGTAGGGCGAAGAGGGTGGGTTGGGTCCAGGCGGTGTGGTGGATGAGGTCGGCGTCGGGGCTGTCGGGGTCGGCGTGTAGGACGGAGAGCAAGGGCCGGTCGAGGTGTTCGTCCAACGCGGCGGCGGTCTCATCGAGTGCGGCCCGGTAGATCGGGTGGGTGTCGTAGAGCTCGTGGCCCATGCGGGGGCGTTGGCTGCCCTGGCCGGAGAACAGGAACGCCACCGGACCCGGGGTGGCCACACCGGTGCTGACGTTGGCGGCCGGTTGGCCGTCGGCGAGGGCGTCCAGCGCGCTCAGCAGCGTCGGCTCGTCGGTCGCGACGGCGACCGCGCGGTGGGCGAACCGGGTTCGCGCCGCCAGCGCCGCCGCCACCTCGGCCACTGACCCGTCGGCCGCTGACCCGTCGGTCCGGTCGGAGCGGGTCCGCAGGTGCACGGCGAGCTGACGAGCTTGCTCGCGCAGCGCCTGCGGTGAGCGGGCCGACAGTGGCACCAGTACCGGCAGTGGCACCAGTACCGTCGCCGGCACCGGCCCGCCTGCTGGCGGCGTCGCGGCCTTCGCGGTGGTCGTCGCGTCGAGGCCGGGCTCGTCGGGGGCCTGTTCGAGGATGACGTGGGCGTTGGTGCCGCTGATGCCGAAGGAGGACACGGCGGCGCGCCGGGGCCGGCCGGTCTCGGGCCAGGGGCGGCTCTCGGTGAGCAGTTCGACCGATCCGGTGGACCAGTCGACGTGCGGGCTGGGCCGGTCGGCGTGCAGCGTTGGCGGCAGCGTGCGGTGCTGCAGGGCGAGGACGGTCTTGATGATGCCGGCTGCGCCGGCGGCGGCCTGGGTGTGGCCGATGTTGGATTTCAGGCTGCCGAGCCACAGCGGCTGCTGCGCGGGGCGGCCGTCGCCGTAGGTCGCGAGGATCGCCTGGGCTTCGATCGGGTCACCGAGGGAGGTGCCGGTGCCGTGTGCCTCGACGGCGTCGACGTCCGCTGGTGTCAGGTGCGCGTTGGCCAGTGCCGTGCGGATGACGCGCTGCTGCGACGGACCGTTGGGGGCGGTGAGCCCGTTGGACGCGCCGTCCTGGTTGACGGCGCTGCCGCGGACGACGGCGAGGACGGGATGGCCGTGGCGCCGCGCGTCGCTGAGGCGTTCGAGCAGAAGCATGGTGGCGCCCTCGGCCCAGCCGGTGCCGTCGGCGTCGGCGGAGAACGCCTTGCAGCGTCCGTCGACGGCCAGGCCACGCTGGCGGGAGAACTCGACGAACTCGGTCGGCGTCGACATCACGGCCACGCCACCCGCGAGCGCCAGGTCGGCCTCGCCGGTACGCAGCGCCTGTGCGGCGAGGTGCAGGGCGACCAGCGACGACGAGCACGCCGTGTCGATTGTGACCGCCGGCCCCTCGAAGCCGAACGTGTAGGAGATCCGACCCGACGCGACGCTGCCCGCGACACCCGTGCCGAGATAGCCCTCCAGGTCCGGCGGGACGGTCCGCAGCTGGCTGCCGTAGTCGTGGTACATCACGCCGGCGAACACGCCGGTGCTGGAGCCGCGCAGCGACGTCGGGTCGATCCCGGCGCGCTCGATCGCCTCCCACGCGGTTTCGAGCAGGAGACGCTGCTGCGGGTCGGTGGCCAGCGCCTCGCGGGGTGTGATGCCGAAGAACTCGGCGTCGAAGTCGGCAACGTCGTGCAGGAAACCGCCGTGGCGGGTGTACGAGGTGCCGGGGGTGTCGGGGTCGGGGTCGTAGAGCTCGTCGAGGTTCCAGCCGCGGTTCACCGGGAACTCGCTGATGGCGTCGGTGCCGGTGGCGACGAGGTCCCAGAGGTCCTCGGGGGTGGTGACGCCGCCGGGCAGGCGGCAGGCCATGCCAACGATCACGATCGGGTCGGTCGTCGTCGATCCGGCGGCCGTGGCGCGGGCCGCGGCACCGCGTCCGTTCGGCTCGGCAGCGTTGCCGCCGTCGGCCGCCGACAGGGCGTCGGCCAGGAAGGTGGCGAGCGCGCCGGGGTTCGGCTGGTCGAAGGTGAGGGTCGCCGGCAGCCGCAGGCCCGTCGCCGCATTCAGCCGGTTGCGCAGCTCCACCGCGGTCAGCGAGTCCAGCCCGATCGAGGTGAACGCCCGATCCTCGGTGACGCGGTCGGCCGCATCGTGCCCGAGCACCGCCGCGAGCTCGGCCCGGACCACCG
>NZ_JALKFU020000352.1 GCF_023242965.2 Frankia sp. AgKG'84/4 | reverse complement strand
GCCCTGAAAACAGGGCAGCCCCACACGTATATATAGTCCGGCGGCGTCCTACTCTCCCACACGGTCCCCCATGCAGTACCATCGGCGCTGAAGAGCTTAGCTTCCGGGTTCGGAATGAGACCGGGCGTTTCCCCTTCGCCAAAACCACCGAAACACTGTAACCATACCAGCCAGAACAAACCGGCCGTAACGGTCAGAACCGCACAGTGGACGCGTAGCACCTTCGAAGACAAGCCCTCGGCCTATTAGTACCGGTCAGCTCCATGCGTTGCCGCACTTCCACCTCCGGCCTATCAACCCGATCATCTAGTCGGGGGCCTTACCAGGCTACCCTGTGGGAGATCTCATCTTGAAGCAGGCTTCCCGCTTAGATGCTTTCAGCGGTTATCCCTTCCGAACGTAGCCAACCAGCCATGCCCTTGGCAGAACAACTGGCACACCAGAGGTTCGTCCGTCCCGGTCCTCTCGTACTAGGGACAGCCCTTCTCAAATCTCCTGCGCGCGCGGCGGATAGGGACCGAACTGTCTCACGACGTTCTAAACCCAGCTCGCGTACCGCTTTAATGGGCGAACAGCCCAACCCTTGGGACCTACTCCAGCCCCAGGATGCGACGAGCCGACATCGAGGTGCCAAACCTTGCCGTCGATATGGACTCTTGGGCAAGATCAGCCTGTTATCCCCGGGGTACCTTTTATCCGTTGAGCGACGGCGCTTCCACAAGCCACCGCCGGATCACTAGTCCCTGCTTTCGCACCTGCTCGACCTGTCGGTCTCACAGTCAAGCTCCCTTGTGCACTTGCACTCAACACCTGATTGCCAACCAGGCTGAGGGAACCTTTGGGCGCCTCCGTTACTCTTTAGGAGGCAACCGCCCCAGTTAAACTACCCACCAGACACTGTCCCTGATCCGGATCACGGACCGAGGTTAGACATCCAGTACGACCAGAGTGGTATTTCAACAGTGACTCCACCAGAACTGGCGTCCCAGCTTCACAGTCTCCCACCTATCCTACACAAGCCGAACCGAACACCAATATCAAGCTATAGTAAAGGTCCCGGGGTCTTTCCGTCCTGCCGCGCGTAACGAGCATCTTTACTCGTAGTGCAATTTCGCCGAGTCTGTGGTTGAGACAGTGGGAAAGTCGTTACGCCATTCGTGCAGGTCGGAACTTACCCGACAAGGAATTTCGCTACCTTAGGATGGTTATAGTTACCACCGCCGTTTACTGGCGCTTAAGTTCTGAGCTTCGCCCCGAAGAGCTAACCCGTCCCCTTAACGTTCCAGCACCGGGCAGGCGTCACTCCGTATACATCGTCTTACGACTTAGCACGGAGCTATGTTTTTAGTAAACAGTCGCTTTCCCCTGGTCTCTGCGGCCACTCCCCGCTACGGAAGCAAGTCCCTACACGGAGAACGGCCCCCCTTCTCCCGAAGTTACGGGGGCATTTTGCCGAGTTCCTTAACCACAGTTCACTCGAACGCCTTGGTATTCTCTACCTGACCACCTGTGTCGGTTTAGGGTACGGGCGGCTCTGACACTCGCTAGAGGCTTTTCTCGGCAGCATGGGATCATCCACTTCGCCACAATCGGCTCGGCATCAGGTCTCAGACACATGAAACGCGGATTTACCTACGTTCCGTCCTACACCCTTGCCCCAGGACAACCACCGCCTGGGTTGGACTACCCTCCTGCGTCACCCCATCGCTTACCTACTACCAGCCAGGATCCTGCCCTCACACACATATCTTCGAAAAGACACGCACGATCAAACAGTTAGCACAACCAGGTTCAGCATGGGCGCGTCAGCGCCGGTACGGGAATATCAACCCGTTGTCCATCGACTACGCCTGTCGGCCTCGCCTTAGGTCCCGACTCACCCTGGGCGGATTAGCCTGCCCCAGGAACCCTTGGTCATTCGGCGGACGGGTTTCTCACCCGTCATTCGCTACTCATGCCTGCATTCTCACTCGTATGGCATCCACGACTGGGTCACCCCGCCGCTTCACACGCCACACGACGCTCCCCTACCCATACACAAACCTGGACGTCAGACGCCTGGAGAACTTGTGTATGCCGCAGCTTCGGCGGTGCGCTTGAGCCCCGCTACATTATCGGCGCGGAATCACTTGACCAGTGAGCTATTACGCACTCTTTCAAGGGTGGCTGCTTCTAAGCCAACCTCCTGGTTGTCTGTGCGACTCCACATCCTTTTCCACTTAGCGCACGCTTAGGGGCCTTAGCTGGCGATCTGGGCTGTTTCCCTCTCGACTACGAAGCTTATCCCCCGCAGTCTCACTGCCGCACTTCACTTACCGGCATTCGGAGTTTGGCTGACTTCAGTAAGCTTGTGGGCCCCCTAGGCCATCCAGTGCTCTACCTCCGGCAAGAAACATGCGACGCTGCACCTAAATGCATTTCGGGGAGAACCAGCTATCACCGAGTTTGATTGGCCTTTCACCCCTATCCACAGCTCATCCCCCAGGTTTTCAACCCTGGTGGGTTCGGTCCTCCACACGGTCTTACCCGCGCTTCAACCTGGCCATGGATAGATCACTCGGCTTCGGGTCTTGGACATGCGACTCAAACGCCCTCTTCGGACTCGCTTTCGCTACGGCTACCCCACAACGGGTTAACCTCGCCACACATCGCAAACTCGCAGGCTCATTCTTCAAAAGGCACGCGGTCACCAGACCGAAGTCCAGCTCCCACGGATTGTAGGCACACGGTTTCAGGTACTATTTCACTCCCCTCCCGGGGTACTTTTCACCTTTCCCTCACGGTACTAGTCCGCTATCGGTCACCAGGGAGTATTTAGGCTTAGCGGGTGGTCCCGCCAGATTCACACGGAATTTCACGGGCTCCGTGCTACTTGGGAAAACATTCAGGAGAAGAACTGTTTTCGGTTACAGGGCTATTACCCTCTATGGCGGTCCATTCGCATGACCTTCACCTAACAGAACTTTTTCTGACTCCTCGACGAAACGGCAGTCCCGTCAGAATGCTCCCACAACCCCACCATCGCAACGCCTGCCGGCTATCACACGACCATGGTTTAGCCTGATCCGCTTTCGCTCGCCACTACTCGCGGAATCACGGTTGTTTTCTCTTCCTGCGGGTAATGAGATGTTTCACTTCCCCGCGTTCCCTCCACATGCCCTATGTGTTCAGGCAAGGGTGACAGGATTTAAAGCCCTGCCGGGTTTCCCCATTCGGAAATCCTCGGATCACAGCTAGGTTGGCAGCTCCCCGAGGCATATCGCAGCCTCCCACGTCCTTCATCGGCTCCTGGTGCCAAGGCATCCACCGTGCGCCCTTAATAACTTGGCCACAAAGATGCTCGCGTCCACTGTGCAGTTCTCAACGTACGGACGGCAACCAGCCGCACCAGCGGAACTAACCCCCACAAACGAAGGCAGTATCCCGCGACGACCAGCCCGCACCACCCTCGCGGAACACCCCCACCCCCCACACAGGAGGACAGGGGCACCCACAAAAAGCGGATCAAGAAAGTCCCAGCCACAACCGGCCTGACTCCCTCAGGACCCAACAGCGCGCCACGGACCACCCACACCACCCAGCCCCGTTCCACCCCACCCAAAAGCAGGAGTACTAGGCACCAGACACGCAGGCAGCCACAATCATCAGCGTCCACACCCTCGAGCAACCAGACCGGCCTACACATCCGGCCCTGGCCCTGGACCAGCCCACCCCCAACGGGACAGACCAGCCAGACGCTCCTTAGAAAGGAGGTGATCCAGCCGCACCTTCCGGTACGGCTACCTTGTTACGACTTCGTCCCAATCGCCGGTCCCACCTTCGACGGCTCCTCCCACAAGGGTTAGGCCACCGGCTTCGGGTGTTACCGACTTTCGTGACGTGACGGGCGGTGTGTACAAGGCCCGGGAACGTATTCACCGCAGCATTGCTGATCTGCGATTACTAGCGACTCCGACTTCACGGGGTCGAGTTGCAGACCCCGATCCGAACTGAGACCGGCTTTTTGGGATTCGCTCCACCTCACGGCATCGCAGCCCTTTGTACCGGCCATTGTAGCATGTGTGCAGCCCAGGACGTAAGGGGCATGATGACTTGACGTCATCCCCACCTTCCTCCGAGTTGACCCCGGCAGTCTCCTATGAGTCCCCGACATTACTCGCTGGCAACATAGGACGAGGGTTGCGCTCGTTGCGGGACTTAACCCAACATCTCACGACACGAGCTGACGACAGCCATGCACCACCTGTGCAGGACCCTTGCGGACCCACCATCTCTGATGGATTTCCCTGCATGTCAAACCCTGGTAAGGTTCTTCGCGTTGCATCGAATTAAGCCACATGCTCCGCCGCTTGTGCGGGCCCCCGTCAATTCCTTTGAGTTTTAGCCTTGCGGCCGTACTCCCCAGGCGGGGCGCTTAATGCGTTAGCTGCGGCACGGAGGCCGTGGAAGGTCCCCCACACCTAGCGCCCAACGTTTACGGCGTGGACTACCAGGGTATCTAATCCTGTTCGCTCCCCACGCTTTCGCTCCTTAGCGTCAGTTCCGGCCCAGAGACCCGCCTTCGCCACCGGTGTTCCTCCTGATATCTGCGCATTTCACCGCTACACCAGGAATTCCAGTCTCCCCTGCCGGACTCTAGCCTGCCCGTATCGACTGCAGGCCCGGGGTTGAGCCCCGGGTTTTCACAGCCGACGCGACAAGCCGCCTACGAGCTCTTTACGCCCAATAATTCCGGACAACGCTTGCACCCTACGTATTACCGCGGCTGCTGGCACGTAGTTGGCCGGTGCTTCTTCTGCAGGTACCGTCACTTTCGCTTCGTCCCTGCTGAAAGAGGTTTACAACCCGAAGGCCGTCATCCCTCACGCGGCGTCGCTGCGTCAGGCTTTCGCCCATTGCGCAATATTCCCCACTGCTGCCTCCCGTAGGAGTCTGGGCCGTGTCTCAGTCCCAGTGTGGCCGGTCGCCCTCTCAGGCCGGCTACCCGTCGTCGCCTTGGTAGGCCATCACCCCACCAACAAGCTGATAGGCCGCGGGCCCATCCCAAGCCGATAAATCTTTCCACACCACCAGATGCCCAGTGATGTCATATCCGGCATTAGCCCCGGTTTCCCGAGGTTATTCCAGAGCTTGGGGCAGGTTGCCCACGTGTTACTCACCCGTTCGCCGCTAGGAACCGAAGTTCCTCGCTCGACTTGCATGTGTTAAGCACGCCGCCAGCGTTCGTCCTGAGCCAGGATCAAACTCTCCATCAATGCATGAAGAACCGGACATGAAAACATCCGGCCAGATCCCGACATCAACACCCACAAAACCCCACACAAACATGCGAGACCCTGCGAGCATCGTGTCCAAAGGAATCCCTCACAACCACAACCAGCCACACCCCCACCGAAGCAGAAGCACAACCAGCCAGGCCATGAACGGGGTCAAACATATTTGGCACTGACAATCGGCACGCTGTTGAGTTCTCAAGGAGCAGACGC
>NZ_JALKFU020000351.1 GCF_023242965.2 Frankia sp. AgKG'84/4 | reverse complement strand
CCGCACCCGCGGTGGGCGGGGGTGGTCTGGCCGCCCGGCTGCGTGGCCTGCCACCGGCCGAACGGGCCCACCAGCTGCTCGAACTCGTCCGTGTCCACGTGGCGTTCGTGCTCGGGCATGCCGGCGCTGACCAGGTCGGGCCCGACACCGCTTTCAAGGAAGCCGGTTTCGACTCGCTCACCTCCGTCGAGCTGCGCAACCGGCTGCGGGAGGCGACCGGTCTGAACCTGCCCGCGACCACCGTCTTCGACCATCCCACCCCGGTCGGCCTGGCTGTCCACCTCGGGGAGCGGCTCGGACTGTCGGACGGATCGCCGGAGTCGGGCGAGGCGCTGCTCTCCGACATCGGTCGGCTGGAGGCCGCACTCGCGGCGCGGGCGCCGCAGGCTCAGGTCCGGGCACAGGTTACCGCCCGGCTGCGGCGGCTGCTGTCGGACTGGGTGGCCAGCGCGCCAGCCGAGGGGGCTGCGGGGGACACCGCGATGGACCCTGCCACACCGCACGGCGCCGGAATCGACGTCGAGGCGGCTTCCGACGACGAACTGTTCGCTCTCATCGATACCGAGTTCGGCGCCTAGCCCGGCCACCAGTTCGGCACCACCCGGCGGATTCAGGAGCACACCTCGATGGCTGATGAGAGCAAGCTGCGCGAGTACCTCAAGCGCGTGCTGGCCGACGCCCGTCGGTCCCAGCAGCGGGTCCGTGAACTGGAGAGCGAGCAGTCGGAGCCCATCGCGATCGTGGGCATGGCCTGCCGGCTGCCCGGCGGGGTGACGGGCCCGGACGATCTGTGGGGCCTGGTCAGCGAGCGCGGCGACGGCGTCAGCGGGTTTCCGGCCGACCGAGGCTGGGATCTGGAGAGCCTGTTCGACACCGACCCCGACAGCTCCGGCACGTCTTACGTCGACCAGGGGGGGTTCCTGCACGAGGCCGCGTTGTTCGACGCGGCGTTCTTCGGCATCTCGCCACGCGAGGCGGTCGCGATGGACCCTCAGCAGAGGCTGCTGCTGGAGACGTCGTGGGAGGCGCTGGAGCACGCGGGGCTCGATCCGACGGCCCTGAAGGGCACCGAGGTCGGCGTGTACGCCGGCGTGATCCATGAGGGTTACGGGAGCGGCCCGGTGCCGCCGGAGCTGGAGGGCTTCACCGGCACCGGCTCCACCGGGAGCGTGGCGTCGGGCCGGATCTCCTACGTGTTCGGGTTCGAGGGTCCGGCGGTCACGGTGGACACGGCGTGCTCGTCGTCGCTCGTGGCCATCCACCTGGCCTCCGGGGCGCTGCGCCGCGGGGAGTGCACGATCGCCCTGGCCGGCGGGGCCACGGTGATGGCCGGCCCGGGGATGTTCATGGAGTTCTCCCGGCAGCGGGCGTTGGCGGCCGACGGCCGGTGCAAGTCGTATGCCGACGCCGCCGATGGCACCGGCTGGGGCGAGGGCGCTGCCACGGTGGTGCTGGAACGGCTGTCCGATGCCCGGGCACGCGGCCACCGGGTGCTCGCGGTGATCCGTTCGTCCGCGGTGAACCAGGATGGCGCGTCGAACGGGCTGACGGCGCCGAGCGGGCCGTCCCAGCAGCGGGTGATCCGGCGGGCGCTGGCCGCCGCCGAACTCTCGGCGACGGAGGTCGATGCCGTCGAGGGCCACGGCACCGGCACGACGCTGGGTGACCCGATCGAGGCGCAGGCACTGCTCGCCACCTACGGGCAGGGCCGGGCGGCCGACCGGCCGCTGTGGCTGGGATCCCTGAAGTCGAACATCGGCCATACCCAGGCGGCGGCCGGCGTCGCCGGTGTGATCAAAATGGTGCAGGCGATGCGGCACGGCGTACTGCCGGCGACGCTGCATGTGGACCGGCCATCGGCGCAGGTCGACTGGTCTTCCGGGGCGGTCGAGCTGCTGACCGAGCCGCGGGACTGGCCGCGGGCCGGCCGGCCGCGCCGCGCCGGTGTGTCGTCGTTCGGTGTCAGCGGCACGAACGCTCATCTCATCCTTGAGGAGGCGCCCGCCGTCGCGCCCCGGGTCGAGACCGGCCGCGTCCCGGATGATGGGAAGGCCGCACCGGTGAGCGGGCCGACCGTCTCCGCCGTCCTGCCCGGCCTGGTGCCGCTGGTGGTGTCGGCCCGGACCGCCTCAGCGCTGGCTGGCCAGGCGCAGCGTCTCGCCCCCGTCCTGGTCGGATCGTCACTGCCCGCGGTGGCCGCGGCGCTGAGCACCCACCGGGCGGCGCTCTCCGAGCGGGCCGTGGTCCTCGCGTCGGACGCCCGCGAGGCGAGCGCGGCGCTGGGGGCGCTGGCGCGCGGAGCCGACCACGTCGGCCTGGTCACCGGGTCCGCCACCCGCGGCCGGCTGGTCTGGGTGTTTCCTGGTCAGGGCGCCCAGTGGCTCGGGATGGGACGGGAGCTGCTGGCGACCAGTGAGGTCTTCGCCGCCCGCGTCCAGGAGTGCGCGGCGGTGCTGTGCCCGTTGGTCGAGTGGTCGGTGGAGGACGTGCTTCGCGGCGAGGCGGCGGCCGGCCTCGCCGAACGCGTCGACGTCGTCCAGGTCGCGAGCTTCACGGTCATGCTGGGCCTGGCCGCGCTGTGGTCGTCCGCCGGCGTGCGGCCCGCTGCCGTGATCGGCCATTCCCAGGGGGAGATCGCCGCTGCCTGCGTGGCCGGCGCGCTGAGCCTGGAGGACGCCGCCCGGGTGGTCGCCATCCGGGCCCGGGCCATCGCGGCGTCACTCGCCGGCCGTGGCGCGATGGCGTCGGTGGCGCTGGCACCAGAAGAGGCCGTCGAACGGCTGCGGCCATGGCCGGCGCTGTCGGTGGCCGCGCTCAACAGCCCGTCGTCGGTCGTCGTGGCCGGGGACGACGAACCACTGGACGAGGCGCTGGCCGCGTTGCGGACGGACGGCGTGCGGACCCGGCGGATCGCGGTGGACTACGCCTCGCACACCGCGCACGTGGACGAGGTCGAGGCGTCCCTCGCCCGGTCGCTGGCCGGCATCCGCTCGCAGGCGCCCCGCACGCCGATGCGCTCGACCGTCACCGGGAACTGGGTGCGGGCCGCCGACGAGCTCGACGGCGACTACTGGTACCGCAACCTGCGCCGACAGGTCCGGTTCGGGCCGGTGGTGGCGGATCTTCTGGCCGCCGGGTACACGACGTTCATCGAGATCAGTCCGCACCCGGTGCTGCTGGCGCCGATCAACGAGTCCGCGGAGCACGGGGACGGAGACACGCCGGTGGTCACCATCGGCACGTTGCGCCGGGATGACGGCGGCCCGCGGCGGCTGCTGACGTCGTTCGCGCAGGCCTTCACGGCCGGTGTCCAGCTCGACTGGGGCAGGCTACTGGTCGCGGTGGGCGATCGGGTCGACCTGCCCACGTACGCGTTCGACCACCAGCATTTCTGGCTGCCCGCCGTGAGGGCCACGGACCCGACCGGCCTCGGGCTCACCACGGTGGACCATCCGCTGCTCGGCGCCCTGGTGCCCGTGCCGCAGACCGGTGGGCTGCTGGCCACCGGCCAGCTGTCCGCCCAGGCCCATCCCTGGCTCGCTGACCACCCTGATGGCGCGGGGGTCCTGCTGGAGCTGGTGCTGCACGCGGTGGACGGCCTGCGGGACCTCACCGGATCCGACCCGGTCCGGCTGGCGGACCTCACCGTTGAGTGCCCGCTCACCCTGCCGGAGTCGCACCGGTTGAACGTTCAGGTGGCTCTGACCGGACCGGATGGCACGGGCGCGGGGACGGTGACCGTCCACTCGGCGCCGCAGGGCACCGGCCGCTGGACGAGACATGCCGTGGGCACCTTCACCAGCGACCCGGACCCGGATGGGGACGGGTCCGCCAGCCTCGATGTCACCGTGTGGCCGCCGGCCGATGCCCTGCCACTCGGCCCGGACCTGTGGCGCAGCGGTGACGAGATCTACGCCGAGGTCACGCTTGCGGACGCCCAGCGTGACCTCGCCGGCCGGCTCGGCCTGCACCCGGGCCTGCTCGACGCCGCGCTGGAGGCCGCCCGTCCGCTGCTGCCGGACGACGACGCCGAGCGGCATCCGCTGCGGTGGCATGACGTCCACCGGGCGGCGGTCGCAGCGACGGACCTACGGGTGCGGCTGGTCCGGCGCGACCGCGACGCGGTGTCGGTCGAGGCCGTCGACACCACGGGCGAACTTGTGCTCAGCGTCGGCTCCGTCGCGCTGCGGCCGCTGCCCGCGGCGGCGGAAACGGCCGTGGCGGACAGTCACGATGCACTCTTCCAGGTCGACTGGCGCCCGATTACCGCCGCCGCCCCTCGCACGCGGCCGTCCTGGGTTCGCGTCGCGTCGCCGGCCGACGTGCGGGGGGTGGCCAGCGCGGCGGCCCGACCGGACGCCGCCGTCCTGGACGTCGGGGACGGGGACGGGGCGGACGCACTGACACTCACCTCTCGGGCGTTGGAGGTTCTTCAGGCCTGGCTCGCCGCCGACGGGCTGGAGGAGACGATCCTCGTCGTCGCTACCCGCGGCGCGGTACCCGCGGGTGGCGACGGAATGCTCACGGAGCCGGCCGGCGGCGCCGTCTGGGGACTGGCCAGGGCGGCGCAGGGCGAGAACCCGGACCGGATCGTCCTGGTCGACCGGGACCCCGCCACACCGGTGTCCCGCTCCGGCCTCGGTCCGCGGCTCGGCGCCGTCCTGGCAAGCGGTGAACCCGAGCTGGCACTGCGTGGTCACGCACTGCTGATCCCACGCCTCGCCCGTGCGACGCCCGCGAGCCCGCCTCCCACCGCCCTCGACCCGGACGGCACGGTCCTGATCACCGGTGGCACCGGTTCCCTCGCCGGTATTCTCGCCCGGCACCTCGCGGGCCGGCAGGGCATGCGGCATTTCGTCCTGGCCAGCCGCCGCGGCCCGGCCGCCGACGGCGCACAGCGGCTCGTCGCGGACCTCACCGACCTCGGCGCGCTGACCGTCCAGGTCATCGCCTGCGACGTCACGGACCGGGCGGCGGTGGCAGCGCTGCTGACCGAGGCCGGGCGGGAACGCCGGCTGAGCGCCGTCATACACACCGCCGGCATCGCCGACGCCGGCGTCATCGCGGCGCTGCGGGCCGACCGGCTCGCCGAGGTCTTCGCGCCCAAGGTCACAGCCGCCGGCCACCTCGACGTCCTGACCCGCGAGCTCGCACCCGGGCTGGACGCATTCGTGCTCTTCTCGTCGGTGTCGTCGGTCTTCCTCGGGGCCGGCTCCGGCGGGTACGCCGCCGCGAACGCCTACCTTGACGCGCTCGCCGCCCAGCGCCGAGCCGATGGCCTGCCGGGTACGGCCCTGGCCTGGGGTCTGTGGAGCCAGACCGCGGGCGGTATGGCGGCCGGCATGGACGACCTGACCCGCAGCCGGATGAACCGGCGCGGCGGCGTGCGGGCCATGAGCCCGGACGAGGGGATGAACCTGTTCGACGCCGCCCTCGCGACCGGCCGGGCCCTGCTCGTGCCGGCCCGCCTCGACCTGCGCATGCTGCG
>NZ_JALKFU020000350.1 GCF_023242965.2 Frankia sp. AgKG'84/4 | reverse complement strand
GCCGGACCCCGGGCCGCCGCCGCGGCCGCTTCCCCCAGGCCCGTCGAAGTCGCCGGGAAGGCCGAACTCGTCCCGGCCGGCGAACCTGCTGCCGGGGCCGAAGCCGGCGCCCCGGCGGGCCCAGTCCCTGCCGTCGCGAGTGTCCGGCCCCCACAGCCAGGCGCCGAGGCCGATCATCGTCGCCGCGGTCAGAATCACGTAGCTCATGGCTCGTACCATTGCGATCACAGGACGTGCAGTCCAGCTAATTTTTATGGACCGCACCGTTAAGATGTCCTGCATGATCGATGTGCGTCGCCTGCGGCTGCTGCGAGAACTCGACACCCGGGGAACGGTCGTCGCCACCGCCGCCGCGCTGCACCTCACCCCGTCGGCGGTCAGCCAGCAGCTCGCCGCGCTCGCGAAGGAGACCGGCGTCCGGCTGCTCGACCCCGCCGGCCGCCGGGTGCGGCTCACCCCGGCCGCCCGGGTGCTGCTCGAGCATGCCGACATCCTGTTCGCCCAGCTCGAACGGGCGGAGGCCGATCTCGCGGCGTTCGACGAGGGCCGGGTCGGGACGGTGGCGATGGCCGCGTTCTCGACGGCGATCTCCGCGATCGTGGCCCCCGCGCTCACCGCGCTGCGGGAGAGCCGGCCGCGGCTGCGGCTGTTCGTGACGGACGTCCCCGAGCCCGAGTGCTTCGACCTGCTGCTCGCGGGCGACCTCGACCTCGTGCTGAGCATCACCCACGCCGCGGCGCGCCCCGCAGACCCGCGGCTGCTGCAGATTCCGCTACTCGACGACCCGCTTGACGTCGCACTGCCCGTTGGTCATCCGTTCGCCTCGGCCCCGGCGGTTCCGCTGGAGTCGCTCGCGTCGGAGGACTTCATCGTCAGCCGACCCGGCACCGCCTGCCGTGAGGTCGCCCACTCCGCCTGCGCCGCCGCCGGCTTCGTCCCGCGCGTCCGCCACAACGCCGACGACTTCGCCGCGGTCCTCGGCCTGATCGCCGCGGGCTGCGGCGTCGGCCTGATCCCCCGGCTGGCCCGGCTGTCCTCGACGCCCGAGGTGGTCATCCGCCCGATCGCGGGCCGGACGCCGGTCCGGCCGATCTTCGCCGCCGTCCGCCGCGGTTCCCAGCAGGCCCCCCACCTGTCCGCCGCCCTCGCCGCGCTCGTCGCCGCCGCCCGCGCACCTGAACTGTGCACCGCCACCGGCTAGCCCGCGGACATGACGACGGCAAAGTCATCGCTTTGTCGAGGTGCTCGAACTGCCGGTCTGGTAGGGACGATGACCGGCCGGTCATCCGAACGGTTAGGATGAGAGTGTTCTGACGGGGCTCGAGGTAGATGGATTCAAGAACCCGCTTGGCCTCGCTGTCGACTTCGGGCCCTACGCCTGTATAGCGGGCCCGAACGCGGTGGGCCAGCTGCGGCCTCCGGACACCGGTCATTCCCGTGGTCCCGATTCGCATGATGGAAGCATGGCTCCTGCTGGGCGAAGCTGAGATTCGTCGCGTCGTCGGCAGGCCGAGCGGGCGGGCACCCTTATCCCTTCCCGGCCTGGGTGAAGTTGAGAGAAAAGTGGATCCGCAGGGAGTCCTGCACGAGGCATTGCCGGCCGCCAGCGAGTCAACCGGGCGCCGGCCCCGGGCAGACGCCAAAGCGTTCGACGTACGGCGCAGAATTTTGCTCGACCGGCACGACATCGACGGGCCGATACGTGGGCTGCCCGGTTGGCAGCGTCTCGTGAAAGATATCGAGCAGGCGATCGCCGGCCTCCCGCGCTCCTGACTTCTGCGCCGCTGGTCAGCGGGGGGCGTGGACGCCGTGGCTCTGGATGGCGCCGCGGGCCTGGGCCAGGGCTTCGGGGGAGGCGTTGAAGTTGTCCTGGTCCATGAAACTGAAGGCGAACAGGCCGCTCTCGCTGAGCTGGCGCGGCGCGTCGCCGGACAGCAGCGCGTGCAGGTCCGATGTCCAGGTCGACTGTGAGCTGGACTTGAAATGGGCGAGCATCACCGGGCCGTACTGGCCGAGCTGACGCGTCATTCCCATGACGTCGCCGGCGTTCGGGTCGTCGCCCATCGCCTGGAAGCTCTCGAAGTCCGACGCGCGCATCACATCCGCGAAGTGCGGGAACAGTGAGCGGCCCGCACCGGTCATGGGGTCGTCCCAGCGGTCCTGCCAGCCGCCCCAGCCGAGTGAGACCCGCGCGTTCGGCGCCCCGTCGTGAAAGATTCGCAGGGCGGCGAGGTACTGGTCCTGCAGGGTGAGGTAGTAGTTCGTCGTCTCGGGGCTCGCGGACCAGGCGTTCGGCTGGCACGGATAGGTCTGGAACTCGGTGAACAGGGTGACGTAGAGGGCCGGGCCGTCGGCGGGGCCGGTGAAGATCGAGGCGAGTTCGCGGGCGTCGTCGAGGAACGAGCTCGACAGTGGGTACTCGCGGCCGCACGCCGGGCCGTGGGGTGTCTGGAAGGTGCTGATCGCGCCGGTGCCGTCGAGCCAGACGATGAGATGGATGCCATGACCCGAGCGGTAGACCTCGGGGATCAGGTCGGCTTTCCATGGGCGCAGGAAGCTCAGGTCGTCGCGGCCGTTGAACCAGGTGCTGTAAAAGTCGAGGTCGGGGGCGACGGGGGAGTGCTGGGCGCTGTCGAGCCCGGGCCCGAGCCCGAAACGCAGCTTGCCCGGCGGGGTCGTCGGCACGGTGCGGACGCCTGCCGCGAGCGCCTGGCGCGCCGCCGTTCCCATGCTCTCGTCGGCCGCGTTGCCGTCCGGGCCGGAGGACGTCGCGTCGCCGCCAGTGGAGTCGGCCAGCAGGTGGGCGACCAGCACGAAGGCGACCGCAGCCACGGCCAGCATCGCGATAATCGGCACAAGCCGTTGTCGGACTCTCCGGCTACGCATCAAGACTGTCCTTCCGCGACGAGTCGACCGGTAGTCGCACGACTGTAACCGATCGGATACTTTCCGAAGTCACGGCTGGCTGGCGAGTTGCGCCGCCACGGCCGGCACTGCCGGCCCGGGTTCGACCCGGTCGGGCGAGGGGCTCGGTCGGGCGAAGATTGTCACCTTCGTGTTCATCGGAGGGTGCTGTTCACCAAGGACGGGGTACGCCGTGGGGACCATGAACCGTCGTGATCGAATCGTCAGACTGCTGTCTGCCTGGCTGCGTGGCGCAACCCCGCCCGAAGACACTCCGAAGCCGTCCCCGGGCGCCGTTCCGCCCCCCGCCAGCTCCTCGGGCCGTGACCGCACGCCCGAACCCGTGGTGGTGTCGGAACCCGCCGCATCCGCCGAGCCTGCCCGGCCGGGCGCGGTGTCGGAACCCGCCGAGCCCGCCGAGCCCGCCGAGCCCGCCGCGGCGCCGCTTTCCCCCGCGCGGGCACCCGACCCGCGGGACGGGGAGGATGATCACGACGAGCTCGGTGACCTGCTCGAACTGGTCGCCGCGGAGGGATTCGGGTTCGCCGGGCTGCGCGAGGGCCAGCTCGAAGCCATGCGGGCGATCGTCGAGGGCCGGGACACGCTGTGCGTGCTGCCCACCGGCGGCGGCAAGTCGGCGGTCTACCAGATCCCGGCGCTGCTGCGGGACGGTCCGACCATCGTGGTCTCGCCGCTGATCGCCCTGCAGCGGGATCAGGTGCGTGGCCTGTCCGACCGGCTGTCCGGCCTGCTCGGCGAGCCCGCGGTCGCGGCGAACTCGGACGCCGGCGCGGCAGCCCGCCAGGCCGCGTTCGACGCGGTCCGCCAGGGCCGCACCGAGTTTCTCTTCCTGGCCCCGGAGCAGCTGGCCCGCGAGGACGTGCGGGCGGCGCTGCGGGCGGCGCGGCCGTCCCTGTTCGTCGTCGACGAGGCGCATTGCATCGCCTCCTGGGGCCACGGCTTCCGCCCCGACTATCTGCTGCTGGGCCAGGTCATCGAGGATCTCGGCCGGCCCACCGTGGTGGCGCTGACCGCCACGGCCGCGCCGCCGGTGCGCCGCGAGATCCGCGAGCGGCTGCGGATGCGCGACGAGGTCGAGGTCGTCCGCGGCTTCGACCGGCCGGAGATCTTCCTGTCGGTGGCGTCGTTCACCGACGACGATGAGAAACGGGCCCGCCTCGTCGAACGCATCGCGGCGGAGACCAAGCCGGCGCTGGTCTATGCGGCGACCCGGCGGGGCACCGAGGAACTCGCGGCGGAGCTCGCCGGCCTCGGCCTGTCCGTCCACCCGTACCACGCCGGGCTGCGCGCTGCCGTCCGCCGGGAGGTCGAGGCCGACTTCGCCGCGGACCGCTGCGACGTGGTGGTCGCCACCACCGCGTTCGGCATGGGGATCGACAAGCCGAACGTCCGGGCGGTCATCCACGCCGATGTCGCCGACTCGATCGACTCGTACTACCAGGAGATCGGCCGGGCCGGGCGGGACGGCAAGGCGGCGGTGGCCTGCCTGTTCTACCGGCCGGAGGATCTCGGGCTGCGGCGCTTCTTCGCCTCCGGGAAGGTCGACGAGACCGCGCTGCAACGTGTCGCCACGCTGCTCGGGCACGCCGAGGGACCGGTGACCCCGAAGGAGCTGGCCGCGGCGGCCGACCTGCGCGACACGGCGCTGACCCGGCTGGTCGACCTGCTGGCCTGCGCGGACGTGGTGGCGGTGCATGACGACGGCCGGCTGGCCGCCCGGGCGGACGCCCCCGAGCCGCAGGAGGCCGCCCGCCGGGCGGCCGCGGTCGCCGAGTCGCGGGTGGAGACCGAACGGTCCCGCGTCGAGATGATGCGCGCCTACGCGGAGACCCGGGACTGCCGGCGGGTCTTCCTGCTCACCTACTTCGGCGAGCCGACGTCCGGGCCGTGCGGGAACTGCGACACCTGCCTGACCGGCCTGCCCGAACAGCGGCAGGCCGAGCGCGATGTTCGCCGCCGCCAGCCAGCCCGACTGGTCGGCCAGGTAGAGCACACCCTGCACGGCGAAGCGGACGCCGAACACCACCGCCCAGATCAGGGTGGCCAGCACGGCGGCACGCCGCTGGCGGGGATCGTCACGCCAGTCGGCGTAGCGCTGGTCGAGGCCGGCCATGAGAAACCCGCCGATCGGCCGACGCAGCGCCACGGAGGCCAGCGCCACCACCACCCCGAGGGCGTTCTTGGCGATACCGGGCAGGAAGAACCCTTTGGCGTCACCGGTGCGGGACGCGACGAACGCCGCGACGCCGACCGCGAACAGCCCGGAGAACGTCTGCTGGACCGGCTCGCGGCGCACGAGGCGCAACACGAGCAGGCCGACGGCGGTCAGGATCGCGACCACGATCCCCGCGGTCAGCCCGGCCTCGGCGTTCACGGCCACGAAGGCCACGGTGGGCAGGGAGCTGTCGATGATGCCCCGAGGGCCGCCGATGGCCTCGGACATCGTCATCGGCGGGGCGTCGGGCGCGGGCAGTCGTGGCATCGTGGGGCGGATCCCTGTCGTGGTGAGGCTGCCTGCCAGCCCGATAATGCCCCGTGGAGTGGTGTAGATCGGTTCGCGTTCCGCTCTGCGTCTTTCGCTATTATGCGGCCTGAATAT
>NZ_JALKFU020000034.1 GCF_023242965.2 Frankia sp. AgKG'84/4 | reverse complement strand
CCTGTCCTTGCACACCTAGGAAGAACTTGATACGGTGGCCACGCAGCTGAATGGGCGGCCGCGGGAGACGCTCAAATAAGCGAAGCCGGCCGAGGTCTTCGCCGAATTGCTGGAAAGTCATGCGTCGCCATGACCGTTTGATTCCGCCGGGATATTAGCCAGATGATCCTCGATGGATAATGACAGTCAGGCAGGTCCGTCTTGTCCTGCCATGTCGCCGATGTCGGCGTCGTCGTTGGTAGTGGGGACCTCGGACTGTCGGTATCGTTACCTCCCCCTGATCGTCATGTCGGATTGGATCTTTGATTATCCTTCTGCATGTGTTGCGGGTCACAAATGTCGCGGCGAGGCTCACCGCCTTCGATGCCAACGTCAACAACGGGTGGGACGTGACGGCCCGCCGCTGCCGCGCCCTCGCTGTGCTGGTCGTGGGCCGCGTCCATGGGTTGGTGTTGGCCGGCACGCCGGACGTTCGCCCTGTCTGGCGCGGAGGTTGGCGACCGGGCAATATTGACGTCGATGTTAATAGAACGCTATGTTGCCCGTCGTGGCTGAGGCGCCGCGTGCAGTCCCCAAGGCTGGAGGCGACATGTATCCAGATAGCTATTCGATTCCGCCGCGAATCGGACGAGTGCGGTGACCGCGGAACCATGGCGTCGGCACCCAGGAACGACGTTCACGCAACCGGGCGTCGGGCTGGAGCCATGAGCGGGGAGCCTGACGTGGGCGGGTCGGCCCACCCCTTCGGCGCAACCCGGGTCGTCGACGACCCGGCCGAGATCACGCCGGCGTGGATGACCGACGTCCTCCGTGCGGGCGGGAGCGACGTCGAGGTCACCGGCCTGCGCTACGAACCCGTCGGCACGGGACAGACCGCCGTCAGCTACCGCTTCCACCTCGATCTCAAGCCGGGCCAGACCAGCCGCGGGCCGCGGAGCGTGGTGGTGAAGATGGCCGCCGGCTCCACGGACGTCCGCCGTCGGCTGCGGCGCGCCTACCGCAGCGAGGTCGGCTTCTACGTCGCCTTCGCCTCGCGCGCGCTGATCCGGGTGCCCCACTGCTGGAGCGCCGCGCTCAGCGAGGACCGGCTGCGCTTCACCCTGGTGCTGGAGGACGTCCGGCCGGCACGGGCCGGCAGGCAGGTCGAGGGCTGCACGCTCGCCGAGGCGACCCTCGCCGTCGAGAACCTCGCGGGCCTGCACGCACCGTTCTGGAACGAGACGGACCTCGCGGCGCAGGCCGACTGGCTGATCGAGCTCGACGACGCCGGCCTGGCGATCCTCGGCAAGACGGCCGTCGCGGCCGCCGCCGACTTCACCGCGCGGTACCACGCCGATCTCGGGCCGCGCGACGTCGGCGTCCTTCGGCGCGCGGCCGAACTCGTCGCCGGCTGGGGGAATCGCATGTCGTCCCACCGGTCCCTGGTCCATGGGGACTACCGACTGGACAACCTCCTGTTCCTGGGCGACGGCGAGCAGCGGACAGTCGACTGGCAGACCGTCGAGGTCGGCCTGCCCGGCCGCGATCTCGCCTACTTCCTCTCCACCGCCCTGGCACCCGCCGACCGGCGGTCGCACGAGGCAGGGCTCGTTGCCGCCTATCACCGGCGCCTGCTGGCACACGGGGTCACCGGCTATTCCGCGGACGACTGCTTCGAGGACTACCGCTGCGGCATGCTGCAGGGACCGGTGATCACGATGATCGGCTGCGTCTTCGCGAGCGCCCCACGGACGGCCAGTTCCGACCGGATGTTCCTGTCGATGGCAGCCAACGTGTCGGCCGCCATCGACGAGCTGGGAGTGCTGGACCTGCTCGCGGCCTAGCTACACGATGGCCTGATGGGCGTGACGACCGCGTCACACCGTGGTGAGAGCCCTTGGTTCTACCGAGACGAGAAAGACCGTACCCCTAGTAGTGAGGGTATCGTTCTACCGAGGCGGTGACGCCGAGCCACGGACGATCGGCTCAGAGGCGCGCGGGCGGGTGCGGGCGGGTGCGGGCGAGCCTGGCACGTCTCGTGTTGGGTGTCGCTTCACGTCTCGGGACTTTGATGCGGGTGAGGACGGGTGCACTGTCGTGAGTGCTGACAACGTCTCGACGGTGCCCTGGGTCGAGCGAGCCGTTGACCGATCGCCGACGGTGCAGCGTTCGCGGACGCGCAGCATGCAGCAGGCGACGAATCTCGTCGAGGCCGCCGAGCGGTTGATCGCGACGAAGGGCGCCCGGTTCACGACCCAGGAGCTCGTGAAGGAGGCCGGTGTCGCGATGCAGACCTTCTACCGTCACTTCGCGGGCAAGGACCAGCTACTGCTGGCCGTGGTCGAAGATCTGATCACCCGTGAGGTCGCGGGCTTCCAGGAGGCCGCGAGCGGCATAGCGGACCCGCTCTCCCGACTGCGCAGCTACATCGTGGCCGCGCTGACCACCCTGGGCACCCAGAGCAGTGAGAGCGCCGGATCGCAGTTCATCACGACCGAGCACTGGCGGCTCCACCAGAAGTACCCGGAGGAGATGGCCCACGCCACCCGGCCGTTCGCGGACCTCGTCGCAGGTGAACTCGACGCGGCCAGGCAGGCAGGTCTGCTCGACCCGAGCGATGTGGAGCAGGACGCGGAGTTGGTGGCCAGGCTGGTCATGTCCGTTTATCACCACTACGCCTTCGCGACGGCCGCGGAGCCGATGGAGGTGATCGGCGAACGTCTGTGGAGGTTCTGCCTCCGAGGTCTTGGTGGCAACCCCAGCGGGGACGGTGCCTGACCGGGGTCGTGGATCGAGGCGGTCCCGTGCGCTGACGGCGGGAGTTCGCGTGACCGTACCGGCACCGGACAACGGAATGTCCGGTCATGGCCGAAGGAGGGTCAGCCGGCGGATTCGCCCGAGACCACGTCGCCTGTCCAACCCTGGGCGATCATCTTCTCGAAATGATCCATCACCATCTGCAGCGGTGCCGCTGGATTGAACTCGAGGCACTCGCTGTCCTCCTCGTAGATCAGCGAGTGACCGGCCGGGAAGAAGTACACATCTCCGGCCACCGCGACTTCCTCCGGCAGGTCGCTGCCCGGATACACCGCACGCAACCGACCGCTGAAGACGTAGCCGTAGTGCGGGCACGGACAGAGACCGTCCGGTAGTCCCTGATACGCCGGCGTGCAGTCCACTGCCCCGGTGACCGTGTAACCGACCTCCATCTCGCCCCACTGCACGGAACGAAACCCGGTACTCGGCCACCGGCCGCCACCGTTCGCCGGCAGTTCCGTCGCTCGGCTCACAGGCATTGTCACTACTCCATCGTCGGGTGGTGGGCGGAATCTGGCGATGGGGCCGATATCTATATCGACGTCAACATTAGCAACTATGGTGTTGGCCGGCAACCGGTGTTGGACGCCACCGGCCCGCTCACGGCGTGGGGATCGGGTCGACGGCGGTGAACGCGTGGTGGTCGGCGGCCGCGGTGCCGAGGCGTTCGAGGAGCACGCTGGTCACCTCCGGGTCGACCAGCTGGGTGATGCCCCACAGGTAGAAGCCGTACAGGATGCCGCGGCGAAGACCCAGCAGAGCGTCGTCCCACGAGGGTGCGGCGATGCCGGCGGCGCTCAGCCGGTCGAGATAGTGGCGCAGCAGATCCCCCTCGGTGCGTCGGCGGTCAGCCACCGTGAGGGCGGACGCGATGTGGTAGCCGACGTCGAGGTACCACGGACCACGCTGCACGAGCTGCCAGTCCGCGAAGGACGGCCGGCCGTCGCCGTCGAGGTAGAGATTGCCGACGTGCGGATCGCCGTGGATGACGCTCCACACCGGCGACGTCCGGGTGCCCTCGGCGAGGGCGCGGAAGGCGCTGACGAGCCGCTCGGCATCCCGCGTCCGCTCGGGGACGGCGGCTCCCACCCAGCTCTCGAAGTTGCCGCGGATCTCCCTGACCCCCCTGCCCGCGAGGAGTCCGGTCAGCCGTGGGTCGAGCCACCCGGCGCCGGCAAGCGAGGGATCACCCCAGGTCGCGGCGTGCAGCCTGGCCAACTCCGCCAGACTGTCCGCGGCCTGCTCCGGCGTGTAGGCGTACCGGCCGTCGAGGAAGACACCCCCGGCGGCGACCGCGTCCTCGGTGATGATCACGTTCGCGTCCGTGTCGGGATCCAGAGCTGAATACACGCTGCGAAGGGTGCGGATGCCGGTGGGCGCGGCCAGGTCCCGGTAGAAGCGGGCCTCCGGCTTCCCGGTGAACCGGACCGGCCAGCCGACCGCGGTGAAATAGCCCTTGATGCAGAGGTCCGGCGAGAGTCCGGCGGGGACTCCACCCGCGCAGTCGATGTGGAACCTGGCGTTGGTCGATAACCGGCTCACCACCGGGCCGCGGGTCACCGAGGTCACTTTGATCCCGGGAAACCGGGTGTCCAGGGCCGCAGTGATCCAGTCGGTGGATAACGCCTCGTCGAGATTCTCGGGAATACTGGGACGGCGGGCGGCAGGCAGGTCTCCCTGTGCGGGACCGGGCACGGTCACGTCCTCTCGGGGAAGGCGGTCGAAATAACGTTCTGAACCGTTGGACGACGATGGCATCATCGGCCGGAGCATTTTGTCGCGCGGCCTTTTGGATGGCGCGACGGCGCTCGGGATTGGTTTACCGAAAGTCGCCCGCGGCTCGACCGGAGCGTTCCTGGCAATAGTCAGAAAGGCCGGTGGGCCACACTGCGGTCGAGTCTGACGGCGGTGCCGCCGGCCGTCAACACGTCATCGCCGTCAGCGGTCGAGGTTCCGGGTCGGTGTGCGCCAGGGGCCGTCCCGGTCCGCCCGGCATGGACCAGGGAGCGGTGGGGAGTCGGGGGTCGAACCGGGCGCGGAGCCGGGGTGGTCGCCCCCGCGATCACGCGGCGCGCCGGCCGGTGGCGTGGTCTCCCGCCACTGGTCGGCGGCGTGCGACCAGTCGTGCGAAAGTCAATATTGACCCCGATGTTGACTTTCTCACGCCCGGTGGTCAGCATCGGTCTCCCGGGCGTGTCCAGTCGGCCTCGACGTGGGTCTTTGCACCGTAGCCCCATGCCCCGGCGGCGACGGAGTGCTGGGCGACAACGTGGCGCGGCGAGCCGACGCGCCGCAGGAAGGAACGGGCCGCATGGTACGGGCGGAGCGCTCGTCACACACGGACAGCTTCACGTTACCAAAAGTGGGTGGTGTGACCGGGACGGTCACGTACTCGAACGGGTCCGGCGGGACCAGGTGGCCTGCCGAGCCGGTCATCTCGGCGGTGCCGGTGCGCAACCAACAGGACACAGTCGGGAGTTCGCGATGAACCATATCGGCTCGCTCCTCCTCGGCCTGGGTAACGGCGGGGTGTACGCGGCGCTCGCGCTGGCGCTCGTCCTGACGTTCCGGAGCTCGGGAGTCATCAACTTCGCGACGGGCGCGATCGCCCTGTTCGTCGCCTACATGTACGCCTATCTGCGCAGCGGAGAGCTGCTCGTTCTGTTACCCGGGTTGCCGACCTCGGTGGACGTGGGTGGGGACTGGGCGTTCGCCCCGGCGCTGGTGGTCGCGCTCGGGTTCGGGGCGCTGCTGGGCGCGGTGCTGTACGGGCTGGTGTTCCGGCCGCTGCGCGACGCGCCGCCGCTGGCGCGGGCCGTCGCCTCGCTCGGCGTCCTGGTCGTGATCCAGTCGGTGATGGTGGTCCGGCTGGGTACCTCCCCGGTGAGCGTGGAGGCGATTTTCCCGGCGGACCGCTGGGAGTTCGGCTCGGTGACGTTGCTGTCCGACCGCTTCTACCTCGCCGCGACGGTCGTCGTGCTGACCGTCGTGCTCGCGGCGACGTACCGGTTCACCCGGTTCGGGCTGTTGACGCGCGCGGCCGCCGAATCGCAGCTCGGTGCCTACGTCAGCGGGATCTCCCCGGACCGGGTGGCGCTGTACAACTGGATGATCAGTGGCACGGTCGCCGGTGCGGCCGGCATCCTGATCGCCCCGCTGAGCCCGCTGTCGCCGACCACGTACACCCTGTTCGTGGTGCCGGCCCTCGCCGCGGCCGTCGTCGGCAACTTCCAGAACCTGATCGCGACGGTGGCTGCCGGTGTGATCATCGGGATGGTGCAGTCCGAGGCGCTTACGCTCGCCGCCGACCACTCCTGGATGCCGAGCTCGGGCTCGGCGGAACTCGTCCCCCTGCTTGTGATCATGGTTGCGCTGCTGGTCACCGGCAGGGGAATCCCCCTGCGCGGCGGGCTGGTCCGCCAACCCCTGGGGCGGGCACCCCGGCCGCGCAGGCTGACCGTGCCGACGTTGGTGGGCGCGGCGGTGGGCGTGGTCGCCCTCCTGGTCACGGACGGCACCTGGCGTGCGGCGGTGATCGCCACGTTCATCTTCGCGATCATCGGCCTCTCCCTGGTCGTCGTCACCGGCTTCGCCGGGCAGGTGTCCCTGGCGCAGCTCGCCCTGGCCGGCACCGCGGCGTTCACGCTGTCCGGGCTCACCCAGAGCTGGCACGTGCCCTTTCCGTTCGCGCCGCTGCTCGCCGCCCTCGCGGCCACCGTGCTCGGCGTGGTGATCGGGCTACCGGCGCTGCGGGTGCGCGGGCTGACGCTCGGGATCGTCACGCTCGCGTTGGCCTACGCGATCGAGGCCGTCTGGTTCCGTAACACCGACATCGTCGGGAGCGACGGCGCGAAGGTCGCCACGCCGAAGCTGTTCGGCTGGGATCTGGGTATCGGCACCGGCGGTGCCTTCCCGCGCATCCAGTTCGGGCTGCTGTGCCTGCTGGTCCTGGTCGCGGTCGCGTGGGGGGTCGCCCGGCTGCGGATGAGCGCGCTCGGCTCGGCGATGCTGGCCGTGCGGGCCAACGAACGCTCAGCCGCCGGGATCGGCGTCAACGTCGTCCTGGTCAAGCTGACCGCGTTCGCGATGGCCTCGTTCATCGCCGGACTCGGCGGCAGTCTGCTGGCCTACCGGCGCGGCATCGTCACCTACGACTCGTTCACCGCGATCGGCGGGCTCACGCTGCTCTCGACCGCCTACCTGGCCGGCGTCACCTCGGTGTACGGCGGCATCACCGCCGGCGTCGCCGCCGCCTCGGGTATCATCTTCCTCGCCTTGGACAAGTGGCTGAACTTCGGTGACTGGTTCTCGGTGGTCTCCGGACTCGGCCTGATCCTGGTCCTGATCTGCTACCCGGAGGGCGTCGCGAGCGCTGGACACGAGCTCGTCGCCCGCGTCGAGAAACGGCTGCGCGGCAGCCGCGGGCAGACCCCCGCCCCGGAGCGAGCCGCCGCGGCGGAGCCCTCGCGGGCCAAGGACGATCCGATCACCGCGGCGCAGGACGGCGCGCTGCCCCTGGCCGCCGCGGCCGAGGTGGACCCGGCGGTCGAGCCGAAGAGCACCGCGCCGCTGCGGGTCACCGGTCTCACCGTCCGGTACGGCGGGGTCACCGCCGTGTCCGACGTGTCGTTGACCGTCGAACCCGGAAAGATCGTCGGGCTGATCGGCCCGAATGGCGCGGGCAAGACCAGCGTCATCGACGCGATCACCGGGTTCGCCCGGGCCTCCGGTTCCGTGCGACTCGGTGCCGAGCGGCTGGACGGCGTCGCCTCCTACCTCCGGGTGAAACGCGGGCTGGCCCGGACCTTCCAGTCCCTCGAGCTCTACGACGACCTCACCGTCACGGAGAACGTCAGCGCCGCCCTCGCGGGTGTGCGCGGCGAGGAGCGCCACCGCACCCTGGCCGCCGCGCTGGAGCTTGTCGGCATCGCCGGCATCGCCGAGCGGCCAGCCGGTGAACTCAGCCAGGGCGAACGCCAGCTGGTGTCGATCGCGCGCGCGATCGCCACCCGCCCGGAGATCCTCCTGCTCGACGAACCCGCCGCCGGCCTGGACTCCACCGAGTCGGTCTGGCTCGGTGAGCGCATCCGCTCCATCAGTCGCAGCGGCGTCGGTGTGCTTCTCGTCGACCACGACGTGGCCCTCGTGCTCGACGTCTGCGACCACGTCTACGTTCTCGACTTCGGCAAGGTCATCGCCGCTGGCGACGCGGCGGCGATCCGCGCGGACCGGGCCGTCGCCGATGCGTACCTCGGCGACGTCCATGACGCCGAGACTCCCTCCGACATGCTGGTGGTGGCCCAGTGACAACCGGACTCCTGTGTGCGGGGCTGGCCGGGGGGCACGGATCCTCCGAGGTGTTCCGTGACCTCGACCTGACCGTCGAGCCCGGGACCGTGCTGACCCTGCTCGGGCCCAACGGCGCGGGCAAGACCACGCTGCTGCTCACCCTGGCCGGCGTGCTCCCGGCCCGCGCCGGGACGATCGAGGTCGACGGCGTGCGCCTGCCGAGCGGCCGGCCCCACGCCGCGAACCGCGCCGGCGTCGTCCTCGTTCCCGACAACCGGGTGCTGTTCACCAGCCTCAGCGTCGAGGACAACCTGCGGGCCGCGGCGCGCCGCGACGGGCCGAAGCCCCGCGCGATGCTGGAGACCTTCCCCGATCTGGAGAAGCGCTGGGACGTTCCCGCCGGCGCGCTGTCCGGCGGTGAGCAGCAGATGGTCGTGATGGCCCGGGCGCTGATCCAGAAGCCGAAGGTGCTGCTCGTGGACGAGCTCAGCATGGGCTTGGCCCCGCTGATCGTCCAGTCCCTGTTCCGGACCCTGCGGCAGGTCGCCGAGGAGTACGGCTGCGCGGTCGTGCTCGTCGAGCAGCACGTCCGCATGGCGCTGAGGATGGCCGATCAGGCCGCTGTGCTCAACCGGGGCGGGATCGTCCTGCGGGGAGCGGCGGCCGAACTCGCCGCCGATCCCCGGCGCATCGAGGCCGCCTACTTCGGCGTGCGCGACTCCGAGGACAAGTCGGTGGCCGAGCCGGTGGCCGTGGCCGAGGTCGAGCCGGTGGACAAGCCGGTGGCCGTGGACGAGGTCGAGCCGGTGGACAAGTCGGTGGCCGAGCCGGAGTCCAAGTCGGTGGCGGGGCCGGTGGCTGTGGACAAGTCCGAGGTCGCGGCTGAGAGCGAGGCCGGTGCCGCGGCCTCCAGCTGACCGACCTGGCCGGACCGCCTCCGCGGCGGTCCGGCGGGCGACGGTCATCCGATGACAACGAAACCCGATGACGTGGAGGTAACCTCGTGCTCACCAGGGCGGCGGTTCTGTTCGACCAGCCAGGAAGCTGGGAGATCGTCGACGTGGAGCTCGAGCCTCCGCAGCAGGACGAGCTGCTCGTCCGGATGGTGGCCGGCGGGATGTGTCACTCCGACGACCACATCGCGACGGCGGACCTGCCTCTTCCCGCGGGCGCGCTGCCGCTGGCGGGTGGGCACGAGGGCGCGGGGGTCGTCGAGGAGGTTGGTCCGCACACCTCCGGATGGAAGGTCGGCGATCATGTCGTCCTGTCCTTCCTGCCGGCCTGCGGGCTGTGCCGCTGGTGTGCCTCGGGCATGCAGAACCTGTGCGACAACGGTGCGCGCGTGCTGGGGGGCATGCGCGCCGACGGCAGCCGGCGGATGTCCCTCGACGGGCGTCCCATCGGGCAGGCCGCCGGCGTGGCGGCGTTCAGCGAGTACTCCACGGTCTCGGTGCGGTCGGCCGTCCGCTGTCCGGACGACGTCCCGTTGGAGCTCGCCTGCCTGACGAGCTGCGGGGTGCCGACCGGCTGGGGAGCCGCGGTCCGATCCGCCGAGGTGCGCCCGGGTGACGTCGTCATCGTCATGGGCGTGGGCGGGATCGGGATGAACGCCGTCCAGGGCGCGGCCCACGCCGGTGCCTCGACGGTGATCGCGGTCGATCCGGTCGAGTTCAAGCGGGCGGCGGCGCTGGGGTTCGGCGCCACCGATGCCGTCGCCACCATGGCCGAGGCGACGGACATCGCCCGCGGGCTCACCAACGGTCAGGGTGCGGACTCCTGCATCATCTGCGTGGGTGTGACCAGCGGTGACCAGGTCGCGGCGGGCGTCGACGCGATCCGTAAGGCCGGCACGTGCGTCCTGGTCGGCATGGGCAAGGCCGCGCAGGACGTGGGCATCCCGATCTCCGTGCGTCATCTCGTCCTGTACCAGAAGCGGCTGCAGGGTTCGCTGTTCGGCGCCTCCAACCCCTCCCGGGACATTCCCGCGCTGCTGGAGCTCTACCGCCAGGGGCGATTGAAGCTGGACGAGCTGATCACGACACGGTATGCCCTGGATGAGATCAACAAGGGCTACACGGAGATGCGTGCCGGCACGAACATCCGCGGAGTCGTGATTCACGGAAAGTAATCGTACGGGTGGCATCCGTATGTGGTCGGGTATGGCTGGTGGGCGGCGATGTCGCGGCCTCGGTGGGGTTGTCTTCTGCCGTCGGGTCGGGACGTGAGACGTTAAGGTAGAACGTCATTCTACTTTCTTGGAAATGAAATATTTCCAAGTCAGAGAACATTGGTCTAAAGTCGAGTGGACAGTCGCGCCGAGATGGCGGCTGGGTCAGGAGGTGCGGAGTGGGTGCAGGTGCGTTCGAGGGCGTGCGGGTCGTCGAGCTGGCGCAGTGGGTCTTCGTCCCCGTGGCGGGGGCGCTGCTGGCCGACTGGGGTGCGGACGTCATCCGGATCGAGCGGCCCGAGGGTGATCCGTACCGTGCACTGGCCACCCAGGGCATCGGGAGTGAACGCCGCGGGGTGAACCTCTCGATGGCGTTGGCCAACCGGGGCAAGCGGTCGGTCGCCCTGAACCTGGCCACTGACGAGGGGCGCGCCCTGCTGGACGAGCTCCTGGAGACGGCCGACGTCTTCCTCACCAACTTCCGGCCGGGGGCGCTGCGCCGGCTCGGGCTCGACGCCGAGGAGCTGACGCGACGCTTCCCGCGCCTCGTCTACGCGCGTGGCCACGGGTTCGGAGTGCGCGGGCCCGGGGCCGACCGGCCTGGCTACGACTCGTCCGCGTTCTGGGCGCAGGGCGGGATGGCGCATGTGCTGAGCCCGCCGGACCGGCACCTGCCGATCGGTCAGCGCGGGGCGATGGGCGACCGCAACGCCGCGATGTCGCTGGCCTTCGGGGTGGCCGCCGCGCTGCTGGGGCGCCACCGCACCGGGCGCGGGTCCGTCGTGGACGTGTCGCTGCTCGCCACCGCGATGTGGACGCTGTCCTCGGACGTGCTCGCCGCCATCGCCGGCGGCCGGCCCCGTGCCGCGACCGGCACCGAGGCCTACGTCAACCCGCTGGTCGGGGTGTACCGGACGAAGGACGGCCGGCACATCCAGCTGGTGTTCCTGGAGGCCGACCGCTACTGGGCCGGGTTCTGCCAGCTTCTCGGGCGCGAGGACCTGGGCGCCGACCCGCGTTTCGCCGACCTGGCCGCCCGGGCCGCCCACCGCGACGAGTGCGTCACCGCGCTCGCCGCCGAGTTCGCCACCCGCACCTTCGGCGAGTGGAAGGACCTGCTGGACGGCTTCGACGCCCCGTGGGCGCCCGTGCAGGCCGTGGAGGAACTGCTCGACGATCCGCAGGTCCTGGCGAACGACTACCTCGGCGAGGTCGCCCTCGACGGCGGCTCCTCGTACACGCTTCCCACCGGACCCGTCCAGTTCGACGAGCGCCCGCCCGTGCTGCGGGTGGCGCCCGAGCACGGCGAGCACACCGAGACCGTGCTGGTCGACCTCGGCCACTCGTGGGAGAAGATCATCGAGTTCAAGGACGCCGGGGTGATCCCGTGAGCACCCCACGGCCGTTACCGGTACCGGACGAGGTCTCGGCGCCCTACTGGGCGGCGGCCGCCCAGCACACCCTTGTCATCGCCCGATGTTCGCGGTGCGCCTCGTTCGTCCTGCCCCCGGGCCAGACCTGCCCGCACTGCCACAGCGTCGACCCGCGGTTCCGGTTCGAGCCGGTCAGCGGCACGGGCACGGTGCGCTCGTGGACGGTCGTCCGCCAGGCGTTCCTGCCGGGCTTCGACGCTGAGGTCCCCTTCGTTCTCGTGGACGTCGAGCTGACCGAGCAGTCCGAACTGCGGATGATCGGTCGGCTGCTCGACGGACCGGCCGCGGCCCTGCGCCTCGGCGACCGGGTGAGCGTGGCCTTCGAGGATGTCGCGCCGGGTGTCTCGATCCCCGCGTTCACGCTGGGGGCGCCGGCATGAGCGGCCGGTTCGGCGCGAGCAACCAGGTCGCCCTCGTCGGCTACGCCCACAGCGTCGTCCAGCGCCACGCCGCGGCGCCCCTCGGTGTCCTCACCCTCGACACCGCCCGCCGGGCGATCGCCGACGCGGGCCTGCGGACCGACCAGATCGACGGCTTCGTGACCGCCCCACTGTTCCCGACCGCCGGCGCCCACGCCGTCGAGGACGGCGTCAGCACCGTCTCCGCCACCTGGCTGGCCGACAACCTGGATGTCCGGCCCCGCTACGCCGCCGGCTTTCAGGGGATCGGGCAGATGCCGGGGGCGGTGGCGGTGGCGGTCAACGCGATCGCCGCCGGCGCCGCCGACTACGTGGTGCTGCACCGGGCCATGCACAACCCGCCCGGCCGCTATCACGGCAACCCGATGACCTCGGCCGGTGGAGCACAGCAGTGGACGGCGCCGCAGGGCTACTTCGGCCCGCTGTCGATGATCGCGCTGCCCTACAACGAGTACGTCCAGCGCTACGGCGCCAGCCGCGAGGCGATGGCCGCCGTCCTGGTCGAGGCCCGGCGCAACGGCGCCCGGCTGCCCTGGTCCTACTGGCACGGGCGGCCGCTGTCGGCCGAGGAGTACCTGGCCGAGCCGATGATCAGCGATCCGATCTGCCGGTACGACTGCGACATCCCGGTCGACGGCGTGGCGGCCTTCGTCCTGACCTCCGCGGCCCGCGCCGCCGACCTGCCGCATCGACCGGTCTACGTCTCGGGCTACGCCACCAGCGCACCCGCGACCCGGCGGCTGCCCCTGCACTGGCCGCTCGACGACATCATGGCGGTCGGCCGGGAGACGACCCGGCGGCTGTGGGAGAGCGCCGGCGTGGGCCCGACCGAGGTCGACCTGCCGCAGGTCTACGACGGGTTCTCGCCGTTCGTGTACTTCTGGCTCGAGACGCTCGGTCTCTGCCCGCCCGGCGAGGCACATCGTTTCGTGCTCGACGGTGGCATCGACAGCGACAGTCCCAAGGGCCTGCCGGTTCTCTCCGGCGGCGGAGCCCTGGGCAACGGCCGGATGCACGGTGTTCCCCAGATGCTGGAGTGCTATCTCCAGCTCGCGGGCCGGGCCGGTGAACGCCAACGCACGGCGACCATCGGCGTCGCCTGCCAGTCCTCGCCGCACTACGGCGGGGCGGTCGTGTACAGCGCGGAGCGGTTTTGAGCGCCGCCGCCGCGGGCCCGCAGTCGCCGCCGTGCCGTCCCGCGCCCGCGGCGCAACCAGTCCGGCAGAAGGGGAGCGACCGTGTCTGAGGTTCTTACCGAGCGGCGCTCGTATGTGGCCGGTAGCTGGATCACCGGCGAGGAGACCCTCGCCGTGGAGAACCCGGCCGAGGAGACGACGTTCACCGAGGTGGGCGTGACGCCGCTGGCCGAGATCGAGCGTGCGATCCTCGCCGCCCGCCGCAGCTTCGACGAGGGAACGTGGGCGCGGGCCCCCCGGGAGCACCGTGCCCAGGTCATCGGCGCCTTCCTCGACGCCGTGGAGGCGTCCCGCGACGCTCTGATCGCGACCATGGTCGCCGAGGCCGGCCAGCCGGTGCAGTTCGCCGAACAGGCGCAGTACCTCGCCGGCGTGGCCCTCGGTCGCAACACGATTAAGCTGTACCTGTCGATGCCGGACGAGGACTTCAACCCGGTACCCCTCGACGATCTCGTCCGTGGCGGCACCACCCTGAGCATCCGACGCTACGAGCCGGTCGGCGTGGTGTCGGCGATCACGCCCTACAACGGTGCGATCATCATGGCCTTCCAGAAGCTCATCCCCGCACTGCTGGCGGGCAACTCGGTGATCCTGCGGCCCAGCCCGCTGACGCCGCTGTCCTCCCTGGTGTTCGGCATCGCGGCGCAGGCCGCCGGGCTGCCGCCGGGGGTGCTCAGCGTCGTCAACGAGGCCGGCGCGGCCGGCGCGGAGCTGCTCACCTCCCATCCCGCCATCGACATGGTCTCGTTCACCGGCTCCACCGCGGTCGGCCGGCGTATCCTCGCCCAGGCCGCGTCGACGGTGAAGCACGTGGCCCTCGAACTCGGCGGCAAGTCGGCGCAGATCTACCTGCCGGACGCGGTGGAGCGGGCCGCCGCCGGCGCCGCCGCGGTGGTCGCCCTCACCAGCGGGCAGGCCTGCGTCGCCGCGACCCGGATGCTGGTGCCGCAGGACCGCAAGGACGAGGTGGTCGAGTCGGTGTCGCGGATGTACGCCGCGCTCACGGTCGGCCCGCCCACGCAGGCGGGCACGATGCTCGGCCCGCTGATCAATGCCGCGGCGCGCGAGCGGTGCGAGCGTTATGTCGCGCTGGCGCAGGAGCACGGCGGCAAGGTCGCGTTCGGCGGTGGCCGGCCGGCCGGGCTCGACCGCGGCTACTACTTCGAGCCGACCGTCCTCGACGTGCCGGACAACACCAACCCGGCGGCCCAGGACGAGATCTTCGGCCCCGTCCTGACCATCATCGGCTACCGCGACGTCGACGACGCGGTGCGGATCGCCAACGACAGCGAGTACGGCCTGTCCGGTCAGGTGTACGGCGCGGACGTCCCGGCGGCGCTCGCGGTCGCCCGCCGGCTGCGGACCGGGGCCGTCGCGGTCAACCGCGGGCTGTTCAGCGCCTACGCGCCGAGCGGCGGCTACGGGCAGAGCGGCCTCGGCCGTGAGCGCGGGCCGGATGGCATCAGGTCGTTCCAGGAAGTCAAGCACGTGTCCGTCGGCGACCTTCGCTGACCTCGCCCCGAAACGGAGGAGCACCATGACCGATCTGAACCTCGACTGGCTGATCTCGGTGGACGACCACGTCCTGGAGCCGCCGAACCTGTGGCTCGACCGGATCGCCAGCAAGGACCACGACCGTGCCCCGCACATGGAGTTCGACGACAAGGGCATGGACTTCTGGGTCTACGACGGCAAGAAGTTCCCCAGCTCCGGCCTGAGCGCGGTGGTCGGGAAGTCGAAGGAGGAGTTCAGCCCCGAGCCGCTGCCCTACAGCGAGATGCGGCCGGGATGCTACGACGCGAAGGCCCGGCTCGAGGACATGGACCGGGCCGGCATTCTGGCGTCGCTGTGCTTCCCGACCATCACCCGGTTCTGCGGGCAGCTGTTCATGGAGGCCAGCGACCGCGAGTTCGGCTTCCAGTGCCTGCAGGCCTACAACGACTGGATGATCGAGGAATGGTGCGGCGGCGCGCCGGGGCGTTACATCCCGCTGGTGCTGATCCCCATGTGGGACCCGCCGCTGGCCGCCCGTGAGCTGGAGCGCTGCGCGGCCAAGGGCGCGACGGCGTTCGCGTTCTCCGAGAACCCGGAGCCGCTGGGGCTGCCGACCATCCACGACCCCAACGGCTACTGGGAGCCGGTGATGGCCGCGGCGAACGACCTCGAGATGGTCGTGTCGATGCACGTCGGCTCGTCCTCGCAGCTCCCGCAGATCTCCCGGGACGCGCCGTTCATGGCCAACCTGGCCTGGGGCGCGACGCGGACGTCGGGAACCATGCTGGCCTGGCTGTTCAGCGGAATTTTCCAGCGGTACCCGAACCTCAAGATCGCGCTGTCGGAGGGTGAAGTCGGCTGGATCCCGTACTTCCTCGAGCGGGCCGAGCAGGTCATCGACAAGCAGCGGTTCTGGGTGCAGCGCGGGGTCACGTTCGGAGACCATGCCGCCGCGGGCGCCCTCGACCTGAACACCTTCGACATCCGGGCCACGTTCCGCGACCACGTCTTCGGCTGCTTCATCGAGGACGCGCACGGTATCGCGAGCATCGGCGAGATCGGCGAAGACAACATCATGTGCGAGACCGACTACCCGCACTCCGACTCGACCTGGCCGAACTCGATCACGGTCGTGAAGAACCTCATCCAGCACCTTTCGCCGGAACTCCAGTACAAGATCCTTCGTGGCAACGCCGAGCGGCTCTACCGCTTCACCCCGGCGGCCCCACCCGTACTGGCGGGCGTCTGAATGTCAGCGGACCAGGGGGTCGCCGTCGTCGACCGGACTCGGTGCGTCGGTAGCGGGATGTGCATCGTCTACGCCCCCGGGACCTTTGCCCATGACGCCGAGGTCAAGGCAGTGGTGCTCGATCCCCCCGGAGATGACCTGGAGACGATCGAGACCGCGATCGAGGCTTGTCCCACGAGCGCGCTGCGCCTCGGGGGAGAGCAGGAGGAACAGTGACAGCGTTACTCGAAGGTCGAGCCGCGATCGTGACCGGCGCCGGTTCCGGCGTCGGTCGCGCCTCGGCACTGCGGTTCGCCCAGGAGGGCGCCCGGGTTGTCTGCGCCGACATCGACCTGGCCGGCGCCAAGGAGACGAGCCGCCTCATCGAGGCGGCCGGCGGCACGGCCTTCGCCGTGGCCTGCGACGTCTCCCGTGAGGACGACGTGGTGGCGGCGATCGCCGCCACCGTCGAGCGGTACGGCCAGCTCGACATCATGTTCAACAACGCCGGCATTCCGACGCCGCGCCTCGGCGCGAAACTCGAGGACCACAGCGTGGCGGAGTTCGACCGGCTGACGTCGGTCAACCTGCGCAGCGTCTTTCTGGGCTCCAAGTACGCGGTGCTGCAGTTCAAGAAGCAGGGCGGCGGCGGCGTCATTCTCAACACCGGTTCCGTGGCCGGGCTCGTCGCCTGGGGCGGCGCCGCGTACAGCGCGACCAAGGGCGGTGTGCACCAGCTGACCCGCAGCGTCGCGATCGAAGGGGCGCCGTTCGGTATCCGGGCGAACGCCATCTGCCCGGCGGGCATGCCGGCCACGAACTTCATGACCACCGGCGGTCTGCCGGACGATGCCGACGCGCGGGAGGCGACCACCCGAGAGGTCGGCGCGTCGCATCCGCTGGGTCGGCCGATCACGGCCGAGGACTGCGCGCAGGCCGCGGTCTTCCTGGTGTCGGATCAGTCGGCCAACGTCACCGGCGTCCTCGTGCCGGTCGACGGCGGATATGTGGCGAGGTGATCCGGTGACCACTGTGCAGGGTTTGAACCGGGACCGACTCAAAGAGCTGTTCGACCTTCGAAGCAGCTACAACACCCTGATGGGTGGGGATTTCCAGACGGACCCCTATCCCCTCTGGGCGCGGCTGCGGGCCGAGGCGCCGGTGCACGACGGCACGGTGCACCGGCTGAGCGGCTATTCCGGGGAGGCGTTCTTCCAGGGACTGCCGTTCCCGGAGGTGCCGCACTTCTCCGCGTTCACCTTCGCCGCCTGCGACGCGGCGCTGCGTGACGAGGTCACCTTCGCGTCGTCACCGACGGTGCTCGGCGAGAGCAGCGAGACACCCGGCTTCGAGACCAGCATGCTCTCGATGAACGGCGCGATGCACCGGCGCTACCGCGCGCTCGTCCAGCCGTCCTTCGTTCCCGCGAAGGCCGGCTGGTGGATCACCAAGTGGATCGAGGAGACGGTCCAACTGCTGGTCGACGGCCTCGTCGATCAGGGCCGGGCGGAGCTCAACGTCGACTTCTGCGCGGCCATCCCGATCCTGACGATCACCCACAGCTTCGGCATCCCGATCGAGCAGGCGCTGGAGGTGCGCGCGTCGCTGAGCCAGCCTGCCAAGATCGCCGCCATGCTCGCGCCGATCGTCGCGGCCCGCCGCGAAGACCCGCAGGACGACCTGATCAGCGTGCTCGTCCAGGCCGAACTGCGCGACGAGGACGGCGTCCACCAGCGGCTCTCCGACCTCGAGATCTACTCCTTCGCGATCCTGCTGCTGCTGGCGGGCTCCGGCACGACCTGGAAGCAGATGGGCATCGTCCTCACCGCCCTGCTCGAGCGGCCGGAGCTGCTGGCGGCCGTGCGGTCGGACCGGTCGCTGCTGCGGCCGGCCATCGAGGAGGCGTTGCGGTGGACGCCGACCGACCCGATGTTCTCCCGCCACGTCACCCGCGACACCGAGTTCTTCGGCAAGCACCTGCCGGCGGGATCGGTGCTGCACCTGTGCCTCGGCGCCGCCAACCGCGACCCCGCACGGTGGGACCGGCCCGACGAGTTCGACCCGCGCCGGCCGGTCAAGCGTTCCCTCGGCTTCGGCGGCGGTTTCCACATCTGCCTCGGGATGCACGTCGCCCGGGCCGAGATGCTCGTCGGCATCGGCGCGCTGCTCGACCGGCTGCCCAACCTGCGGTTGGACCCCGACGGCCCGCAGCCCCGCTACATCGGCATGTACGAGCGTGGGGCCACCGAGATTCCCGTCGTCTTCGGCTGACGGGGGATCGGCGTCACGAGGGCCCGCGGCGATGTCCGCCGCGGGCCCTCGCCGGCGAACAATCGAGGATCACAGGAGGCAGGCGCGTGACCGAGCAGAACTACCAGGCCCCGGATCTGAACCTGGTCGGAGCCGAGCATGTGCGGCGCTACCAGGAGACCAACGGCGAGGTGGGCTACGAGTGGAACGGTGCGCACGCGCTGCTGCTCACCACCATCGGCCGTCGTAGCGGCGAACCCCGCACCAACGCCCTCATCTTCGCCCGGGACGGTGCCGACTACCTGGTCGTGGCCTCGCTGGGTGGGGCTCCGAAGGACCCCCTGTGGTACGGGAATCTCGTCGCGAACCCCAGCGCCAGGATCCAGGTCCGCGATGAGCACCTGTCGGTGACGGCGCGCACCGCGACCGACGAGGAACGGCCCCGGCTCTGGAAGATCGTCTCGACGGAGTGGCCGAACTACAACGTCTACCAGCAGCGGACCGACCGGAAGATTCCGGTCGTGGTGCTGTCGACGTCCTGAGCGCCGCGAGGGCCCGCCGGCGGCTGGCCGCGGTGCGGATATCGACGGTGACATCACTGTAACGCGGAGGATACGCGGTGGCAGAACAACGATGGGAAACCCGGTCGGTGCCGAGCACCCTCGCGGACCGGTGGCGTCAGGAAGGCCTGTGGGACGACCGGACCCTCGGGTCGAAGATCGACGAAGCGCTTCGCAGGTATCCGGACCAGATACTTCGGATCCACTCCGAGGACCGTCCGTGGGAGGGCACCTTCGCGGAGCTGCATACCCGGGCGTTAGGCCTGGCGGGCGGACTGCGGGAATGCGGCGTCGGCCCGGGTGACACGGTCGCCTTCCAGCTGCCCAACTGGGTGGAGGCCGCGGTCACGTTCTACGCGACGAGCATGCTGGGTGCCGTGGTGGTGCCGATCGTGCATTTCTACGGTCCCAAGGAAGTCTCCTTCATCCTGCGCCGGACCGAGGTGGCGGCGTTTGTCTCCGCCGCCACCTTCCGCCGTCGGGACTATCTCGCCGACCTGCCGCAGGCGTGCGCCGACGTCCCCTCGCTGAAGGCCGTGCTGGTGGTCGGCGAGGGCACGCAGCCCCTGCCCGCGGGCGCGCGTGCGTTCGCCGAGCTGGAGAAGGGCCCGGCCCTGCCGGGTGTCGTCGCGGTGGACCCGGACGCCCCGGCGCTGATCGCGTACACCTCGGGCACCACCTCGGAGCCCAAGGGTGTCATCCACTCCCACAACACCCTCGGATGCGAGGTGAGCCAGCTCGGCGCGATGGACGCCGGCGGTGGCATGTCGGCGGTGACCGGCACCCCGCTCGGCCACTTCATGGGCATGCTCGGCGGCCTGCTGATCCCCCTGCTGCGCGGTGATCAGATCAACGTGATCGACGTGTGGGATCCGGCCCGCGTCCTGGCCGTCATGAAGCGGTACGGGCTGTCCTCGGGCTCCGGCGCGACCTACTTCCTGACCAGCCTGCTCGATCACCCCGACTTCTCCGACGAACACCGTGAGCTGCTGAAGTTCGTCGGGCTGGGCGGCGCGGCCGTGCCGCCGGCGATCACCGAGAAGGCGGCGGCGGCGGGCGTCTCGGTCGTGCGGATGTACGGCTCGACCGAACATCCCTCGATCACCGGCACCCACCATCACGATGACGAGCACGCGCGGCTGCGCACGGACGGGCGGCCCCTGAGCGGCGTCGAGATCAGGCTGCTGGACGACGACGGCCAGCCGACCCCCGTGGGCCAGCCCGGCGAGATCTGGTCGCGGGGACCGGACTGCTGCCTCGGCTACACCAACCCGGTGGTGACGGCGGCGATGTTCGACGCGGATGGCTGGTACCGCACCGAGGACCTGGGTGTCCTCGATGCCGAGGGATGTCTGACGATCACCGACCGCAAGAAGGACATCATCATCCGCGGCGGCGAGAACGTCAGCGCCGCCGAGGTCGAGGAACTCGTGCTGGAGACGATGCCCGACGTCATCGAGGTCGCGGTCGTCGCGGTGCCCGACACCCGCCTCGGCGAGAAGGTCTGCGCGGTGGTGCGGCTGGCGCCCGGGGTGGGGGAGCCGACCGTCGAGGACACCCGGCGGCTGCTGCTCGACGCCGGTCTGGGCCGCCAGAAGCTGCCCGAGTACGTCGAGACGGTCGAGGACTTCCCCCGGACGTCGACCGGAAAGATCGTCAAGGCTGAGCTCCGGCGCACCCTGGCGGCTCGTTACCAGGTATAGGAAGTCGGCATGAAAAAGAGGCCGGGGGGCCCGTCGTGGGTACTGGCCGCCCGCCCCTCTGTGTGTCGTCCGTACAACACATGAACTGGCAGGCCGCGGGGTCCCCGTAGCTGGCGGGGCTTTCC
>NZ_JALKFU020000349.1 GCF_023242965.2 Frankia sp. AgKG'84/4 | reverse complement strand
GCGCACCACCGCGGCGTCGGTAGCGCTCACGCGGACGGCCCGATCGCTCGCACGACCCGCGCCGGCGCGGGCGGACTGAGCGCGGGTGGCGCCGACGCGCACCTGAGGACGCAGCTTTCCAGCAGCGCCGTGGTTTCCGCGGCGAGCCGGCGCAGACGCCCTGCGAGGACCTCCGCGGCGGCGCCCTCCCAGGCATCGCTGCCGGCCACGGCGACACGTTCCAGTGCCACCGTCACGTCTGTCTGGACGCGCCGCGCCGCTGCCAGCGCACTCGTCGCGGCCCCTCGGGGCAGGTCGGACATCGTCATCTCGCACCACCGTCAGGGTCAGGGTCGGGGGTGGTGCGACCGTAGCAATGAGCAGTCCACCGGCGCGGGACGCGCACGTCGCCTGTGGACAGCGTGGCCCCGACCGGCCGCCTGTGGACGAGCCGGCCGGTCGACGGCTCTCGTCGTGGCCTGGACGGTTCTCGCCGTGGACGGTCGGCCCGTCCTCGGCTTCGTCGCTGGACGCTCTCGCCGCGCCTGACCCGGCGGCGCGGGTCAGGCGCGGCGGTAGCGCAGGAAGAGACTGTCCTCCTCGGCGAGCACGTGGATCAGGCGCATCGCCACCGTCCCGTCCCAGGGCGCGCCCTGCCCGATCCCGAGCCGGCCCGGGCCGGCCAGCAGCGGCGCGACGGTCAGGCACAGCTCGTCGAGCAGGCCGGCCGCGCCGAGCTGGGCGTGCAGCGTCGGACCGCCCTCGGTGAGCACCCGGGTCAGACCTCGCTCGGTCAGGGCCGCCATCGCCGGCTCCAGCTCGACGGACTCCTCGCCGCAGAGAACCACGTCCGCGACCGCCGACAGCGCTCGACGTCGCTCGGCCGGCGCGGCGGCGCAGGTCAGCACGATGGGGCGCACCTCGACGGCGAAAAGCCGGGCGGCCGGATCGAGCCCGGCGCTCGCGGTGACGACCGCCACCGGGGGAACCTCGGCGAGCCCCGCGGCCCGCCGCCGCTCGCGGCGTTCGACGGGGACGACGACCGGACCGTAGTTCTCGTGCCGGGCTGTCCCCGCGCCGACGAGAACCACGTCGCTGAGCCAGCGCAACAGCTGGAAGACCCGCCGGTCGGCCGCGCCCCCCAGCGGCCCGGAGCGTCCGTCCACTTCTGCGGCGCCGTCCGCCGAGCAGACGAAGTTCGACCGCACGAAGGCGCGCTGGGCAGCCTCGGCGGGATAGGCGTAGGCCTCGTCGAGGTCGACGTCCGGCGCGCCGGCCGGTGATTCGGGCAGGGCGGGACCGGGACCGGCCAACAGGCGTCGCACCGCGCCGACCCTATCCCCACCGCGGGGCCCCGGCCCGGCCCGGCACCGTCAGCACCATCCGCGGGCCACCCGAAGCCCGCCGCGCGACCGGACGGGCCGCGACCGGACGGGCCGCGACCGGACGGGGTGGTACCGACAGGCGGCGCCCTGCGACGATGGACGCATGGGAACCTACGTCGTCCTGCTCGTCATGGTGCTGTTGGTGGGGCTGGCGGTCCTCGGCGTGCTCTACGCCCTGTTGTCCCGCGGTCGGGTCCGGCGCTGACCGTCGCCGCCGCACCCGGCGGGTGCGGCGGCCCACGGCCTCACCCGCCGGTCGGTTCGGGCGGCAGCAGCCGGGTGATGACGACGGACTCGCCGTCCAGCTCGACGCGGCCGGGCATGTAGGTGAAGCCCGGCGCGGAGGCGGCCGGGGCGTCGAACGGGACGCCGTCCAGCGGTACCGACTGGCGCTTCGCCGCCAGGTTGACCACGACCGCCACGTCACCGCGGCGCACCACCAGCCAGCGGGCCTGCTCGTCGAAGGTGCACCCCACCGACGACCAGGCCGGGTCGGTCAGCGCCGGCAGCCGCCGGCGCAGCCCGATGAGCCGGCGGTGCCAGTCCAGCAGGCCGCCGTGGCCGGGCCGGGTCGGCTCCGACCAGTCCAGCCTGGACCGTTCGAACGTGGCCGGTTCCTGCGGGTCGGGCACATCGTCGGGACCCCAGCCGTGCGCGGCGAACTCCCCGCGCCGGCCCTCCCGGACCGCGTCGCCGAGTCCGGGCGCGGTGTGGTCGGTGAAGTACTGCCACGGCGTGTGCGCACCCCACTCCTCGCCCATGAACAGCATTGGCGTCAGCGCCGAGGTGAGCAGCAGCGCGGCGCCGATGCGCAGCAGCCCGTCGCTGAGCTGCGCCGATGACCGGTCGCCAACGGCTCGGTTGCCGATCTGGTCGTGGTTCTGCAGGAACGTGACGAACCGGTAGGCCGGTGTGGTGGGCGGCATCGGCCGGCCGTGGGATCGGCCGCGGAACGTCGAGTAGCCGCCATCGTGCACGAAACCTTTGGTCAGGGCGTGCGCGAGGGTCGAGATCGAGCCGAAGTCGGCGTAGTAGCCCTGCCGTTCCCCGGACAGGGTCGCCCACAGCGCGTGATGGGCGTCGTCGCACCACTGGCCGTCGAGGCCGTACCCGCCGGCCTCGGGCGCCACGACCAGCTTCGGGTCGTTGAGGTCGGACTCGGCGACGGCGAACAGCGGCCGGCGCATCTGCGCGCCGAGCCGGTGCACCGACTCGGCGATCTCCTCCAGCAGGTGCATCGCCCGGCTGTCCTGGAAGGCATGCACGGCGTCCAGGCGCAGCCCGTCGCAGTGGAAGTCGCGCAGCCACGCCAGCGCGCCGGCGAGGATGAACGCCCGGACCTCGTCCGAGCCGGGGGCGTCGAGGTTGACCGCGGGGCCCCAGGGGGTGATGTAGCGGTCGGTGAAGTACGGGCCGAATCGGCTCAGGTAGTTGCCGTCGGGGCCCAGGTGGTTGTAGACGACGTCCATGATCACGCCGATGCCGCGGGCGTGGGCGGCGTCGACGAACCGCTTGAGCCCGTCCGGGCCGCCGTACGGCTCGTGCACGGCGAACAGGCCCACCCCGTCGTAGCCCCAGCCGTGGCGGCCGGGGAAGGCGTTGACCGGCAGCAGTTCGACGGCGTCGATGCCGAGCTCGGCGAGATGGTCGAGCTTGCCGATCGCGGCGTCGAAGGTGCCTTCCGGGGTGAACGTGCCGACGTGCAGCTCGTAGAGGACGCTGCCGGCCAGCGCGATGCCGCGCCAGCTCGCGTCCGTCCAGGCGAACGTGGAGTGCTCGACCAGCCGGGACCGGCCGTGCACCCCGGCGGGCTGCCAGACCGAGCGCGGATCGGGCAGCTCCTCGTCGCTGTCATCGAGCACGAAGGCGTAGTCGGTGCCGTGCCGGGCGGAGGGCACGTTGATCCACCACCAGCCGCGCCGACCGGCGGACATCTCGTGGCGGGTGTCGCCCTCGGCGCCCGCCACGACAAGGCTGACGGTCTTCGCGTCCGGGGCCCACAGCCGGAAGGTGCTCATAGGCTCCTGTCTACCGTCAGCCGCTTCCCAACATGCCGGGACAGTGACAATCGACCCCAGTCGAAGGTGCCTGTCAACGGGGCCGCCGGGGGCGGATCGCCAGGTGCGCTGACGGCCCGTGGCCGGTCGCCGCCTCCTGGTCGCCCGGCATAAGGAGTGCCAGTCAGACGTCGTTACAGATGGCACCATCAGGTTAGGCGTGGGTGGTACGGGTCTTGGGGGGACGGGTGGCAGCGCGGCTTAGGATCGAGCTGTTGGGTGGGTTTCGCGTCCTTGTCGGGTCGCGGCCGGTGCCCGACGTGGTGTGGGCGAGGCGAAAGCCGGCGACGTTGGTCAAACTCCTCGCGCTGGCGCCGGGCTATCGCCTGCGCCGTGAGCAGGCGATGGACCTGCTGTGGCCCGAGCTGGAGCCGGCCGCCGCCGCGGCGAACCTGCGCAAGGCGCTGCACGAGGCCCGCCGGGGCCTCGACGTCGGCGCGGGAGATGGCGCGGGAGATGGCGCGGCGCTCATCGGCTCCGTCGGCGATCTGCTGTGCCTGCCGTCCGACGGGGTCTCCGTGGATGTCGCGGACTACCGGGAGCTGGCGGCGCACGCGCGCCGGACCCGCGCCGCCGTGGCCTACTGGGGCGCGCTGGACCTGTACCGGGACGGCCTGCTGCCGGAGGACCGTTACGAGGACTGGGCCAGCGTCCCCCGCGAGGAGCTGCGGGCGGACTGGACGGCGCTGGCCGCGGAGCTGGCCGGCGAGCTGGAGGAGGCCGGGCAGGTCAACGAGGCGGCGCGGGTGCTCGCCCGTCTCGTCGCCGCCGAACCCGCCCACGAGGAGCACCACCTGCGGTTGATGCGGCTCTACGCCCTGGCCGGGCGGCGCGAGGAGGCCCGCCGGCAGTACGACCGTCTGCGCGCCGTGCTCGCCGCGGAGCTGGGCGTCGAGCCGAGCCCGCGCGCGCAGCGCCTTTACGAGGAGATCCGCGGCGGCCACGGCGGCGAACCCGACCTCGCCGTGGAGCTGTGGGAGAAGGTCGGCGACCTGCGGGCCCAGTCCGGCGACGACGACGGCGCGAGCCGCGCCTACGAGCAGGCGCTGCGCGCCGCGACGGAACCGGTTCTCACGGTCCGGCTGCACCGCCGGATGGCCACCGCGCTGCTGATGGGGCACCGCACCGAGCAGGCCGCGGAGCACCTGCGGGCCGCCGAGGCGCTCGCGCCGGACGTCGCCGAGCGGGGGCGGATCGCCTGCGTGCGCGCCCATCTGAGCTGGGAGTGCGGCGATCTCGACGCCGCCGCGGCGCTCGCCCGCCAGGCCCACGAGGTGGCGCTCGAACACGGTGGCGATGACGACGTCGTCGGTGCCCTGGAAGCACTGGCGATCATCTCGCACCTGCGGGGGGACTGGCGGGCCGGGCTGCTGGCGCAGGTCGGCCGCCTCGCCGGCACCGACCTGGGCGGCCGGGTCAGCCGCTATCTGGAGATCAACCACTGCGCCGGGCAGTACCAGCTCTACGGCGATGCGCTCGCCGGGGACGTGGCGGACTACGCCCGCCAGACCCTTGCGCTTGCGGAGCGCTCCGACGCCGTCGCCGTACAGGCCTTCGCCTGGTGCCTGCTCGGCGAGTCGCTGCTGCTGCGCGGCCAGTTCGAGGAGGCGGACGCCTGCCTCGCGCGCTCCTGTGAGCTGTACACGCCGATGGGCAGCCGGACGGTGGCGCTGCCGTGGCTGCGCCGCGCCGAACTCGCCGTGTGCACCGGCGCGTTCGACGCGGCCGCGGCGCACCTGAAGTGGGCGACGGCGATCGCCACGGTGGCCCCGACCTCGCGGCACGCCTGGGCCCGGCTGCACGCGATCGCCGCGCTGTCCGCCCTGGAACAGGACGATCTGGACGCCGCCGTGGAGGCCGTGGCCGCCGCGCGGGTCACGGCCAGCCGGTATGGCGAGTGCCCGAGCTGCGGCGCGCTGCTCCACCCGCTCGGCGCCGAGACGCTCGCCCGGGCTGGTGACGTCGCGGGCGCGCGGGAGTACGCCGCGGTCGCCGCGCGCACCGGCGACACCTTCGACAGCACCGCGTGGCGGGCGATGGCCACCTCGGCAGCGGCCTGGGTCCATCTCGCCGCGGGCGACCGGGGCGCCGCCCGGGACGGCTTCGAGGCGGCGGCCGCTGCCTTCGACAAGGC
>NZ_JALKFU020000348.1 GCF_023242965.2 Frankia sp. AgKG'84/4 | reverse complement strand
GTCGCCGGGTCCGCGGACCGTTCGGCGCTCACAGGATCTCCCCGCTGGCGGCGGCCGCCGGCTCGACACCACCACGCCCGCGCAGGGCGCGCCGGGCACCGGGCACCCAGCGGGCACGCAGCGCGATCAGTACCGCGACGCACACTGTCAGCAGGATGAGGGACAACGCGATCGCGGCGTCCGGGTCGTTCTCCAGGGCCAGGTAGACGGCCAGCGGCATCGTCTGGGTGGTGCCGGGGAAGTTGCCGGCGAAGGTGATCGTCGCGCCGAACTCGCCCAGCGCCCGCGCCCAGCACAACGCGGCGCCGGCGGCCACCGAGGGGGCGATGAGCGGGACGGTGATGCGGTGGAAGGTCGTCCACGGGCTGGCGCCGAGAGTGGCGGAGGCATCCTCGTAGCGGCGGTCGGAGCTGTTGAGCGCGCCCTCGACCGAGACGATGAGAAAGGGCATCGCCACGAACGTCTGCGCGACCACCACCCCGGTGGTGGTGAACGGCAGGGTGAACCCGAACCAGTGGGACAGCCACTCACCGAGCAGGCCGCGCCGGCCGAGGGCGAGCAGCAGTGCCACGCCGCCGACCACGGGCGGCAGCACCATCGGCAGGGTGACCAGCGCCCGCAGCAGACTGCGTCCCGGGAAGCGGGTGCGGGCGAGCAACCAGGCCAGCGGGATGCCGAAGACCAGCGACAGGCCGGTCGCGATGGTCGCGGTCCGCAGGGACAGCAGGAGCGCCTGCCGGACGTCGGCCTGGGTGATCAACTGGCCGAGACCGGACCAGGGCGTCCGCGCCAGCAGGCCGACGAGCGGCAGCAGCAGGAACAGGACGGCGATCGACGCCGGCACCCACAACGCCCAGGGCACCCGCCGACGGGTCTCCCGCCGCACGGACCGGCCGCGCGGAAAGAGCCCACGCGCCAGCCCGGGGCGGTCCGCGGACACCGCCGATGCCGAGATGTCGGAACTCGTCATCGCCGGCGTGGACCCCTCTCCCAGGACGGACGTGACCGATGGACGTGGCCGGCGACTCGCCGGACGCTCGCGCGAGGCGCGCCGATGCGCGCCGGGCTCAGCGGCGTTCGGGCATCTCGATGACGACGTTGGTCGACTTCACCGCGCCGACGGCGAGAACACCGGGCTCGAGACCGAGTTCGTCGGCGGCCTCCCGGCTCATCAGGGAGACCAGGCGGTGCGGACCGGCCTGGATCTCCACCTGGGCCATCACCGTGTCCCGGGTGACCCGGGTGATGATGCCGGGGAAGCGGTTACGGGCCGATTCGGCCACGACGGGAATGACCGTGCTTGTCTGCTCGCCGGCCATATCCTTGGCGAACGCGGCCAGGTTGGTACCTTCGACCGCGCGGCGGCCGGCGTCGTCCAGGACGGTTGGCAGGCGGCCGCTGTCCGCCCACCGGCGGACTGTGTCGTCGCTGACACCAAGCAGCGCCGCTGCCTCACTGATCCGAAATCTCGGCATTCCTGGATAGTAACCCCGCAAGTTCGGAGGCTTCGCGCTGGTTCAACCGAATTTGCGGTGATTTTCCTTGCGTTTTTGCCGCTCGTGCGGAGTTGAACTCCGGCGGTGGTGGCGAGGAGGCCGCCGTGGCCTGGCCGGCCCGCCACGGGCGGGATGCCCCGTTAGCGCCCAGCCGCCGGCCGGAAGCGGCACGATGCGAAGGTAGCCCACCCGACCCCGCCCCCGGAGGGTTTGCCCGTGACACCGCCTGCCAAGCCGTCCACCACCCGCGGCCGGATCCCCGATCCGGACCGCAGCGCCGCCGATGCGGCACGGATCAACGTCCGCGCGCTGCTCGTCGAGGGCGATCGGATCCTGCTCGCCAACGTTCGTGGTCACACTACCTTCCGCCTGCCCGGCGGCCGGGTGGGACCCGGGGAGAGCGTGCAGGTGGCGCTGCGCCGACTGCTCGACCTGCAGGCCGGCATCGAGGTCGACGCCGTGACCTTCGTCGGCTGCCTCGAGTCGACGGGCGTCGACCGCGGTGTGCCGGTCACCGAGGTCGATGTCATCTTCGCCGTCGACCGGTCCTGGGCCGGCGAGTTCGGCAGTCGCCTCGACGACCTCGATATCGTCTCGGCCCCGCTGGCCGGACTGGCCGACCTTCAGCTGCGCCCCGCCAGCCTGCGCCAGCTTCTGCCCGAATGGCTGCTGCACGCCCGGCCGACCTGGTTCAGCGCGGCCAGGAGCTGACCGCCGCGGACGGACCGCCCGTCCGCTGTTGACCTCCACTTGACTTCAGCTCCTAGCGTCCGGGCCAGAACCCGGCGGCCGTGTCCGCGGCCGCCGGACCCCGCCCGATCTGGAGAGCTGCGCATGTACGCGGTCCGGTTGCACGAGTTCGGCCCGGCGGAGAACCTGCGGTACGAAGTGGTCGAGGACCCGCGTCCCGGGCCCGGCGAGGTGCGGATCCGGGTCGAGGCGGCCGGCGTCCACGTTATCGACACCCGGCTGCGCGAAGGCATCCCCAGCGGCCCGCTGCCCGCGCCGACGCTGCCGACCGTTCCCGGCCGGGAGGTCGCCGGCGCTGTCGACGAGGTCGGCGTCGGCGTCGACCCGGCCTGGCGCGGCCAGCGGGTCGTCGCGCACCTCGGTCCGGACGGCCACGGCTATGCCGAACGCGCCGTCCGGTCGGTCGCCCACATCCACCCCGTGGCCGACGAACTGACCGCGGCCACCGCCGTCGCCATGATCGGCACGGGGCGCACGACGATGGGCGTGCTCGAGGTGGCCGCGCTGACCGCCCGGGACGTCGTGCTGATCACCGCCGCGGCCGGTGGTATCGGCGGCCTGCTCGTCCAGGCCGCCCGCCACGCCGGCGCCACCGTCGTCGGGGTGGCCGGGGGAGCCGCGAAGGTCGAGGCGGTCCGCCGGCTCGGCGCCCACGTCGCCGTCGACTACACCCTTCCCGACTGGCCGGACGCGGTCCGCGACGCGCTCGAGGGCCGGCCCGTGACGGTGACCCTCGACGGCGTCGGTGGCCGGTCCGGCCGCGCCGCCCTGGACCTGACCGGCCGGGGCGGACGCGTCCTCATGTTCGGCTGGTCGGCGGGCGAGCCGACCGCCGTCACCCCCGCGGACGTGGCGGAACGCGGCCTGCGCGTGGAATCCGAGCTCCCGGGCCGCATCATGCGCCGTCCAGGTGGCATCGCCGCGCTGGAGGACGCCGCGCTCGCCGCCGCCACCGCCGGGACGCTGGTGCCGAGCATCCAGGCATTCCCCCTCGCGCGGGCCGCCGCCGCCCACAGCGCGCTCGAGCGTCGGGAGACCATCGGCAAGGTCGTCCTCGTGCCCTGAGCGGGTCCTCGTACCCGCGGCGGCCGCGCCTGGCCGAGCTGGTCGAGGCCGGCGCGTTGACCGAGGTCCGGGTCGCCGGCTGGTCGGCGCGGGCGTATGCCCGGCCGAACCTCGCCGTGCCCCGTCGTGCCGCCGCCCGCACGCTGCTGTCCCCGTTCGATCCGCTGGTGTGGGAACGGTCCCGGGTCCGCCGGCTGTTCGGGATGGATCTCGTCCTGGAGCTCTACACGCCCGCGCCGCGTCGGCGGTTCGGCTACTACGTCCTGCCGTTCCTGCTCGGCGACCGGCTCGCCGCCCGCGTCGATCTCAAGGCCGACCGCCAGCGCCGCGTTCTGCGGGTCGCCGCCGCCTGGTACGAGCCGCCGCTCGAGCCCGCCATCCCCGGACCCCGCCGGCCGGCCGACACCGACCCGGACGGTGCGGCGGCCGGCGGCCCGTCGGTGGCCCCGCCTGTCGGGGATCCAGCGGCCGGGGATCCAGCGGCCGGGGACGTTGCCGGGGTCGCGCGCGAACTCGCCGCCGAACTCGGGGAACTCGCCCACTGGCTGGCGCTCGACGGGATCGAGGTCGCCCCGGTGGGTACCCTCGCGTCCCCGCTCGCGCACGCGATCGTCGAGGCCACGGCCGGGTAGCTGGCCGCCGGCTACCCTCGCGGAGTGCCACCTTCCAGATCGAATCAACCTGGCGTGGCCAGCCGCGCACACCGGCCCACAGCGCGCCACGGGCGGACGGGTCCATGCACACCGTCGGCGTGACGGGGCACCGCGGCCTCACCGAAGAGCAGAGCGGCCTCGTCGCCGCGGAGCTTCGCCGGGTGCTGCGGCCGATCGCCGCCGGTGGCTTCGCCGGTATCACCTGCCTGGCAGACGGCGCGGACACCGTCTTCGCGGACGTGGTCCTCCAGCTCGGTGGACGGCTGATCTCGGTGATTCCCGCCGTCGGCTACCGGGAGTTGCAGCCGCGCAGCCACCTGGGTGATTTCGACCGGCTGCTGACAAGCTCCGCGGAGGTCCGCCGGCAGGATCGCCCGACCCCCGATCTGGCGAGCCTGATGGACGCCAGCCGCTTACTGGTCGATGCCTCGGACCGGATCCTCGCGGTCTGGGACGGTCTGCCCGCCCGCGGCTTCGGCGGTACGGCGGACGTCGTCGACTACGCGCGGCGACGCAACTGCCCGGTTCAGATCATCTGGCCGCGGGGGGCCGTGCGCCGGCCCGTCGACACCGCGGCGGACGCCGATCCGACCACCCCGCGGGCCGACCGGGACTAGCTCGCCTCCGGCCGATCATGGTGAGGGGACGGCGCCCTCCAGCGCGACCGGTTGGCAACGCGGCCGGCGCCTGCGCAGAGGCCGGCGGGCCTACCACGGCCAGCCGGCCGGGGATCCGTCAAGCCTGCCGGCGGATGGCGGAGATCGCCGGTGGCGCGATGCTCAGCGGGGAGTCAGCGCCACGACACCGATGGGGACCGCGGCAAGGCCGGTGCCGGCTGCGGCCGGGGAGCTGGCTGTTGTGCTGGCCGTTCCAGCTGGTGCCTGCCGCGCCGATGGCTGGTTGGCACTGGAGGCTGCTGGTACCGCTGCGGCCTGTGCCCGCACGGCCGGAATCCGGCCCATCGGCCGGTTGGCCGCGGCCCGGACCGCCGGTTGCTGCGCCGCAGGCTGTGGTGCGACTGGCTGTGGTGCGACTGGCTGTGGTGCGGCCGGGTTCGCGGCGGCCGGGCGTACTGCGGCCGGGGGCACTGCGGCCGGGGGCACTGCGGCCGGCTGTGGTGCCGCAGGCTGTGGTGCCGCAGGCTGGGGTGCGGCTGGCTGGGGTGGGGCTGGCTGGGGTGCGGCGACCGACGGCCTGTTCGTCGGGGTGAGCGGGGTGATCAGCAACCCGGCCGGCAGCTGCGCGGCCAGGTCCGTTCCGCTGCTCGGTGCCCGGCCGACGGTCCCGGGCTTCTCGCCTCCCACGGCCGGCTGGCCCGCGGCCGGGGACGGCCCGGTGAGGTCGCCCCCTACGGGAGCGGCTGCCAGGGTCAGCATGCTCACCGCGGAGTCCTGGGCACTCAGATGTCGCTGCTGCTCCCGCGCGGCTGGTGCGAGTGCGTCGTCGTCCCTGGTGGGTTTCGGCGCGGTGGCGGTGCCGGCCGAGGGGACAGGCGCGGCGGGGGCGTGATCGTCGCCGGATCTGGTCTCGTGCAGGGGTGCCTGGGCCCCGGTGGTCACGTCGTCGCTCCCGGCCGCTCCGAGCCCCGCGGCCGTAGCC
>NZ_JALKFU020000347.1 GCF_023242965.2 Frankia sp. AgKG'84/4 | reverse complement strand
GGCGTCGTGCGGCCGGCCGGCCACCAGTTTGCGGCCGGTCAGCAGGCCGAGTTGGCCGGCGTGCACCGCGGGCCAACTCCAGCCGACGTTCAGGCGGTGTCGGCGGGCGTAGAGCGCGGCGGCGCGGCCCAGCTCGGCGTGCAGCAGGCCGGAGCGGCCGACGGTCTCCCCGCCGACGTGCACGACCGGCCATTCCTCGTCGGCCCAGGCGATCCGTCCGCCGGCGGCGTGGAGCCGGGCGAACAGATCGGTCTCCTCGTAGTACATCCAGAAGGCCGGGTCGAAGCCGCCGAGGCGTAGGAACGTCTCCATCCGTACGGCGAAGAACGCGCCGACGGGATAGCGCAGGCGGGACCAGCGGGCCAGCGCTGCGGTCTCACCGCGCAGGGCGATGAACGCGCTGGTCCGCGGCGTCGGCAGGACCGCCTGGGAGCGGGCCGCCGCGCCGCCGGCCGTCTGGAGGAAGTGGAATCCGACCACGTCGATGGACGGCGGGTACCAGGACAGGAGTCTGGGCAGGGCCTCGGCGGTGTCGTCGGGAATCGTCACGTCGCTGTTGACGACCAGCAGCCAACGCGCCGTCGAACCGGACTCGACGGCCTCGCGGACGGCGAGGTTGACGGCAGTGCCGTAGCCGACGTTGCCGTGGCCCTCGATCACGCGGACCCCGACAGGGACCGGCGGGCCGGCCAGCGGGCCGTTCTCCACCAGCGTGACCTGGCAGCCCCGGATAGCGGCCAACCCGGACAGCAACTGGTGCAAATGGGTGGAGCCACCGTGGGAAACGACGACCGCCAACAGACTGTGCATTATCCGCCTTTACTGAGGAATTAAACGCCGGACACGACCCGGAGCGTAAACCGTTCCGGCACATATCCGGACGCATGCGCCGCCGCATCGGGCAAGGGTTACCAATCGGATTTCCGGTGGTGCCGCCACCTCGACGGCCGGACAACGGTACGCGCCTGGTCCGGGAGTCGACCCACCGCGGTCGACCAGCCCGCACACCGATCACCACAAGACTAACGACCTCGTCGGGATGGTCCGCGTTATTCCTTCCCGGCGAGTCGCGCGACACCCTTCCGACCCCCTCGCCGAAGCGATATCAAGATGACATCAGTAGGCGCCGGAAAGTCGTTGAAAACGAGCCGCCGAGGATCACCTTCGGCACGCCGCGAACACAATTGACGAACGACTGGATCGGCCACGCGCGGTGACGTCGAAAGAGCCGTGAAAGCGGGTGACCGGACCATCCCCGGCGGCACCGGGGCAGGGCTGGCCGACCTGATCCGACAGCCACCCCGGCGCCGACCCGCCGGGGCCGACACGGAGAATCCCGGGCGGTTCCGGGCCAGAACGACCGGCGCGACGGCCCGGCGAGCGGTGCCGACGCCGGCCGCGTGCCACCGACAGCGAGATTGCGGAAGTCCGCCGTTTCGCCATCGGTCGTGACAACGCCCTGTCAACGTGGAAACTATGCCGCACCCAGATCGACTCACCGCGATCGTCGAGGAGTTGCGCCGGGCCGGACCCGCCGGGCGCACCGCAGCCAGCCTCGCCGCCCGACTGGACGTCAGCGTACGGACGATCCGGCGTGACCTGCTCGCCCTTCAGGGCGTGGGCGTGCCCGTCAGTGGGATCTCCGGACCGGGCGGCGGATACGTCCTCGCGGAGCACGCGACGTTGCCGCCGCTGGCCTTCACCCAGGGCCAGGCCGTGGCCGCCGCCGGCGCACTGACGACTGCCGCGACCGGCCCGTTGAGCCGCGACGCCGCCGCCGCGCTGGAGAAGTTGCTCGACGCCCTACCGCCTGCGGAGCAGCGGCAGATCGCCGAGATCGCGTCCCGCAGCCGGTCCTCGCCACCGGGCCTGGCACGCTCCGCGATGATCGCCGCCGTCGAGGAGGCGCTGCGGAGCAGTCGGGTGCTGGCGATCGATTACCAGGATGCCGCCGGCAGCCGTACCCTCGGCCGTCGCGTCGAGCCGCACATGCTGGCCCTCACCGGCGGGCAGTGGTACCTGCTCGCCTGGTGCCTGGAACGGCGGGGCCCACGCTGGTTCCGCTGGGACCGCATCTCCCGGGCGGTGAACACCGGGCTGCCGACGGCGCAACGCGATCCGTTCATGTTCTTCACCGCTCCCCCACCGGGTCCGCGCCGACTGCGGCGGCCCGCCACGCCGGGCGCGCACAGCGAGCCGTCCCTCCCGACCTGACGGTCCTGGCCGATCTGACGGACCTGGCCGACCAGACGGACCTGGCCGACCAGACCCACCTGGCCGGCCCGTCCCACCTGGCCGGCCAGTCCGCGGGGACCACGCGGGCGTGATCAGCGTTGCGCCCGCACCGGCTGCTCGGGCGCCGTGTCGGCGTCGTCCGCGTCGTCCGCGTCGTCCTGGCGGTCCGACCCGGCCGCGCTCTGGTCGGTCGGCGTCTGCGCGGACGGGGGCTCGGTGCGCAGAGACCAGATCACCGAGACGGCCAGCGCCACCGCGATCACCCCGAGGGACAGTGCGATCGGCATGTGCCAGACGTCGGTGAGCAGCATCTTGACACCGATGAACGCCAGCACGAACGCCAGTCCGGTCGCAAGATGGTGGAAGCGCGCCAGTAGGCCGGACAACAGGAAGAACAGCGACCGCAGGCCGAGGATCGCCAGCGCGTTGCTGGTGAACACGAGGAACGTCTCGTTGGTGACGCCCAGCGCTGCCGGCACCGAGTCGACCGCGAACAGCACGTCCGCCGTCTCGAGCGCGACCAGCACGGCGAGCAGCGGGGTGGCCGTGAGCCGGCCCGCGCGCCGCAGGACGAACCGCTGGCCGTGATATTCGTCCGTCACCGGCATAACCCGGCGCAGCGCCTTGACGGCCCGGCTTTTCCCGGGATCCATCTCCACGCCGTCGTCGCGCAGCATCTTCACCGCCGTGAAGATCAGGAAGGCGCCGAACACGTAGATGATGAAGCTGAACTGCTCGAGCAGTGCGATCCCGGCGGCGATGAAGACGAAGCGCAGCACCAGTGCGCCGAGCACGCCGTAGAACAGCACCCGGTGCTGGTAGGCACGTGGTACCTGGAAATACGAGAAGATCAGGGCGAAAACAAACAGGTTGTCGACCGACAGGCTCTTTTCCAGCAGCCAGGCCGCGGTGTACTCACCGGCGGCGTCCGGGCCCTGCCAGGCCCAGACCACCCCGGCGAAGCCAATCCCCAGAGACACCCACAGCAGGCTCCACCAGGCGGCCTCCCGGAAACCGATCTCATGGGCCTTGCGGTGCGCGAGAAGGTCGATGGACAGCAGGACCAGAAGTCCGCCAAGAAAGGCGAACCAGGCCCAGAGGGGCACGTGCACGGGCATTCTCCAACATGGTGGCCCGGCACCGGCCGGGGGCGAACGGGTCTGATGGGGGCGTCGCCCCGAGCGGCCGGGCTCCGTTGCCAGCGGCCGGTCGGGGCATGATCTTTCACGTCACGGTCGAATCCGAACCGGAGAGCGACAGCTCGATGACGTCTCGTAACTGCGTGGAGCCGCGCGGAGCCAGACCGCGCGAGCACATCGGACGGTGACTGGCTGCGGATCCACCGGAGGATGTCGATGTCGATCGGTGCGGGCCGGCGGACCGGCCCGCACCGGTTGATTCAGCGCCAGATGTTGCCGGGGCGCATGGTCCCGGCGTCGCGGCCGCGCAGCGGCGCGGTCTCGATCGCCTGGCTGAGCTCGACCGGGCCGACGGTACCGATCATCCGCGGGCCGTCCTCGCCGCTGCGGTCGACCACGACCACGCAGCCGGCGGCCGGCCGCTCGATCAGACGGGCAGGCAGGTCCGCCAGCGGGTCCGTCGCCTCGGCCGTGGCCACCATGGACAGCGGGACCACGACCCGGTTGACCCGGGCCAGGTCGCGATCGTCCATGGGCACGGCCGCGAGGTCACGGAGCAGGGCGACGCCGGCCAGGGCGCCGTCGAAGTCCACCACCCCGAACACGGCACGGCGCGCGGGCAGCACGACGTCGTCCAGCGCGTCATCCACAGTCGACCAGGACGAGAGAGTGGGCGGCGCGGGCGTCATCACGTCCCGCGCGACGAGGCCGGCGAGCGCCGCCTGGGCGCGCTGCTGGGACTGCGCCATCCGGGAGGTGCCCAGGGCGAGCCAGCCGAGCAGCGCCGCCCACAGGGCCACGAAGCCGACGAGGAAGACGCCCACGGCACCGGCGAGAATCAGCGTCCAGCCGGTGGCGACGCCGGCGCGGGCGACGGCCCGCTCGGCCCGCTCGCGGCTGCCGGTGCGGCGCAGTACCCGGGCGGCGATCATCCGGCCGCCCGCGCTGCGCGGCGAGGGCAGCGCGTCCACGATCGTCACCAGCAGGGCGAACGTCCCCACCCATAGAGCCACCTGGGCGGCCAGGGCCAGCGTGCCGCTCGGCGCGAGGGCGCCGAGGGCCATGAGCACCGCGCCGGCGAGCGCGGTGACGCTCAGCCCCGCCCGGGCCAGCCTGGCCTCGAGGCGGATCGCGTCCTCCGGGCCCAGCGGCGCCGTGCCGGCGGGAAGCTCCCCACCGGTCGGGGAGACGAGGTCGACCCCGGTACCGAGGGAATTCGATCGGCCCGCACCTCGAACGCCGGCCGTGTGCGCCGCCGCGAACTCCGGCAACGCCCGGCGGCCCTCGGGTGGCGCCACCGCCAGCCGGCTTCCGAAGGCGCCGAGGGTGATGCCGACGACCGAGAGCCCCGCCCGGCGGGCGGCACGCGCCCGCACCAGGTCGGCGCCCACCAGGATGCCGGCGAGCAGCACCGCGCCGATGAGCCCGCCACAGAAGTAGGCGAAACCGGGGCGGTCAGGGACGGTCGCCGGCAGGGTGAGGGCACCGAGCAGGACGGTGACGACGGTCGCCGAGACGGCGAGTCCCGGACGCACCGTTATCGGCGGAAGTCCTCCCCGCCTGGTCGCGTCGTGGGTGGCCATGTCCGCTCAGACTCCTTTCGGTGGTGCTCCGGGGCCGGCATCGACGGCCAGCCGCTGTTCTGTCCGACTGTTCTGTTCAACGTCTAGCCTGCCCTTCGTCGTCCCGGCAGACACCGCAGGAAGTGCGCGAGTTCGCCTATGATTTCGCTGCCGAACTTCGGCAGCGATCTGCAGGAGAAGCACAGGTGGATGAAGCGCGCGAAGCGGTTGATATGACCACGTTCGACGAAGATCTCCCTCTGGGCCTGCCGGAGACGAGCCTGACCCGGCTGCCACGCGCGGCCGTGCTGGCGGCTGCCGACTCCCGGCTGCACGCCGGGCTCCTCGGCGACTATCTGGACGTCCTCGCCTCCGCGGCGCACAGCGGACGGCGGCTCACCCGTGCCGAACTCGACGCGTTCCGCGCCCTGGGCCAGGCAGCCGCCGAGTCCGGGGCGTCGCTGCGGGCCCTGGTCGACCTCTACCTGTCCGCGACCTGGCGGGTCTGGCCGTCGCTGCCGGCGGTGCGCGCCGCGGCCCCCCCCACCGCCGCCCCGGCGCCGCGTTGTTCGTCGTCGACCTCCCGGGGCAGCCGGCGCAGCGCCTGACAGATCACCCAGGCGTGTTCCGCG
>NZ_JALKFU020000346.1 GCF_023242965.2 Frankia sp. AgKG'84/4 | reverse complement strand
GGTCCGCCTCGCCGCCGCCGGAACCGTGTCGCTGGCCGGCTTGTCGGCCATCGTCGCCGGGGTGACTCTCGGCGGTGACCCGAGCGGCGCCGCGGCGGCCGCCAGCGCCGGCGATGCCCCGCGCATCCAGTACACCGGCAGCCCCGACGCGTTCAGCGCGTCGCAGCCGGCGGCGTCGCGCAGCCGGGCTCAGTCCACCCCGCCCCGGGCCCAGCCCGCGCCGAGCGCCGACGGCGGCACCGGGTCGAACGGCACCAGCACCGGCGAGGGCTCAGTCACCACGACGAGCCTGGGTCCGTCCACCGCGCCGATTCCGGTCATCACGCTGGTTCCGCGCGACGACCAGCCGACCACCGGCCCGACGGACCTGCGCGGCCTCACCCCGGCCGCGGGCACGACCGCCACCACGACGGCCACCGCCACGGCCGCGAGCCCGACCGCGACCGCGACCGGCACCACGACGCCGTCGGGTCCGACCGGATCCCCCTCGCCCACCTCGACGCCGACGTCCGGCGGTCTGCCGTTCGACCCGGCGAGCCCGGCGAGCCCCGCACCGAGCAGCGGAGGGTCGCTGCCGTTCGATCCGGCGCCGATCCCCATCACTCCGTTGCACAGCACGCAGCCCGCCAAGACGGCCACCACCGCGCCCACCGCGTGGCACGCCAGCACGTCCACCGGCGCGGCCACGTCAACACCTGCCACCACGTCCACAGCTGCCACCACGTCAACAGCTGCCACCACGTCAACGAGCGCGTCGTCGGCCGCCACGTTGTGCCCGCCGTCAGCCAGCACCACTACGGCGAGCACCAGCACCGCGGCGGCGCGGCCCGCCAGCACCACCGGCTCCTTCTGGAGCGTGCACTAGCTCTGACCGATCTGATCTGATCTCACCGGGGCGGCGCCGCAAGGGGCCGCCCCGGCGGCAGATCCGCCGAGGCTCGGCCCGTCGGGTCGGCCTGTGGGGTCTGTCAGCCCGTCCGGTCGATGACGAAGTCGGTCAGCGACTGCAGGGCGGCCTTCGCGGCGTTGTCGGGCAGCGGCGCCAGGCACTCGCGCGCCCGGGACGACCACCCGACCAGCTCACGTCGCGCCCGCGCCAGGCCCTCATGCCCACGCAGCAGGTCGATCGCTTCCGCGACGCCCTCCTCCGGGTTCCCGCCACCGGCGGCGAAGTCCGACGTGATGAGGTCCCGCAGCCGGTTCGCGGCCCGGTCGTCGGACTGCAGCGCGTAGAGCACCGGCAGCGTCGGGATGCCCTCACGCAGGTCGGTTCCGGGCGTCTTGCCGGAATCGGCCGGGTCCGAGGCCACATCGATGATGTCGTCGGAAAGCTGGAAGGCCACCCCGAACAGTTCACCGAAGCTCGCCAACGTGTCCACGGTGATCGGGTCGGCACCGGCGAGCATCGCGCCGAGCCGGCCCGAGGTGGCGATCAGCGACGCGGTCTTCTCGGTGACGACCCGCAGGTAGTGGGCCACCGGATCCTGCCCCGCCGCGGGACCGACGGTCTCCCGGATCTGCCCCTCGCACAGCGTGGCGATGGTGCGGGCGAGGATCCGGGTCGCGTCCGGGCCGAGGTCAGCGGTGATGTCGGAGGCCCGGGCGAACAGGTAGTCGCCGGTGAGGATGGCGACCGTGTTCGTCCACCGGGCGTTGGCGGACGCCGCGCCCCGGCGGCGCGGCGCCTCGTCCATCACATCGTCGTGATACAGCGTCGACAGATGGGTGAGTTCGATCGCGACGGCCGCGGGCACCACCCCGGCGGCATGCGGATCGGCGAACTGCGCCGACAGCAGGACGACGATCGGGCGGAAACGCTTGCCCCCCGCGTCGACAAGATGGCGCGAGGTCTCGGTGACGAAGGAGAACTCGCTGCGCACCGAGGCGCGCAGCAGCTCCTCCACCTGACCCAGTCCATCTCGCACGGCTTTTTCCAGATCAGGATCTGTCCTGATCCCCACGACGTCCAGCCCGATAGCGCTCATACCACCGTCAGCGTACGAAGCCAGACGAGGCGGCGGTGTTCGCCAGGTCCAGAAGAGGCTGTGGCGCTACTCCCAGGACCAGCGTCGCCAGCGCACCGATGCCCGCCGTCGCGAAGGTCAGTGTCGGACGGGTGACCACGACAGGTCCCTCCGTGAGCGGTTCGGAGAAGAACATCAGCACGATGACCCGCACGTAGAAGAAGGCGGCGATCGCGCTGCACACCAGCGCGACGATCACCAGCGGGGTCGCGTCCCCCTCGATCGCCGCCTCGAACACGGCGAACTTCCCGGTGAACCCGCTCGTGAGCGGAATGCCGGCCAACGCGAGCAGCAGGAACGAGAACGTCCCGGCGAGCAGCGGTGAGGTGCGGCCGAGCCCCCGCCACTGCGACAGATCGCTCGCCTCGCCGTCGCTCGTGCGGACCAGCGAGATCACCGCGAACGCGGCGATCGTGGTGAAGCCGTAGGTCACCAGGTAGAACATCGAGCCGCGCAGGCCGTCGGTGTTGCTCGCGGCGAGGCCGACCAGCAGGAAGCCGGCGTGGGCGATCGCCGAGTAGGCCAGCATGCGCTTGATGTCGCGCTGGGTCAGCGCGAGCACCGCGCCGACGACCATGGTGAGGATCGCGACGCCCCACAGCACCGGCCGCCAGTCCCAGCGCAGGCCACCGAAGGCGACGTAGAAGACGCGCAGCAGGGCGCCGAACGCGGCGACCTTCGTCCCGGCGGCCATGAACGCGGTCACCGGCGTCGGCGAGCCCTGGTACACGTCCGGCGTCCAGGAGTGGAACGGCGCGGCGCCGATCTTGAAGAAGAGGCCGACGCCGATCAGCGCGACGGCGAGGTACAGGAAGAGGTCGTTCTTGCCGGTGGTGCCGACCGCGTCGGCGACCTTCCCCATCTCGACGCTGCCGGCGAACCCGTAGGCGAACGCGACGCCGTAGATGAAGAAGGCCGACGAGAAGGCGCCGAGCAGGAAGTACTTCATCGCCGCTTCCTGCGACAGCAGCCGGCGGCGGCGCGCCAGCCCGGCGAGCAGGTACAGCGGCAGCGAGAGGATCTCCAGCGCCACGAACATGACCAGCAGGTTGTTCGAGGCGACGAACAACATCATGCCGGTCACCGAGAAGACCATCAGCGGGTAGGCCTCGGTCTGCACGTCCGAGGAGGTACGCGCCGCCGTGGAGCCCTTCGAGCCCGGGGTCACCGCCGCGGAGGCGACGATCGCGCCGCCCGAGGAGTCGAGCCCGCGCTCGGCCACCAGCAGCACCGACAGCAGCGCGAACACCAGGATCGTGCCCTGCATGAACAGTGTCGGCGCGTCGATCGCGACCGCGCCGGAGGCGAGCACCGCGTGCCGCCCATGCAGCACGGCGACGGCGACCAGCGCGCCGATGAACCCGGCACCGGCCAGGATCGGCTGGATCACCCGGCGGGCCGGGCGGGCGGCGAACGCGTCGACGAGCACCCCGACCAGCGCCACCGCGAAGACGATCAACAGCGGGCTGAGTGAGGAGTACTCGATCGACGGCGGGGTGATCTTCTGCGTCTCCGCGAGCAGCAGGTGGTGGTCCGCGACGATCACGAGTGGCCTCCGGGCTGGGCGGCCGCCGGGTGGGTCGGCGCCGGATCATGCTTGCCGATGTCGGCGAACGTCGCCGTCACCGAGGGCCGGATGATGTCGATGATCGGCTTCGGGTACACCCCGAGTCCGATGATGAGCGCGACCATCGGCGCCACCACGATCTTCTCCCGCACGCTGAGATCGAGCAGGGCCCGGTTCTCCTCGTGCGTCACCGGACCGGTCATCGTCCGCTGGTAGAGGTACAGGATGTAGATCGCGGCGAGGACGATGCCGGTGGTCGCCACGATCGCCAGCGCCTTGTTCACCGTGAACGTGCCCACCAGCACGAGGAACTCGCTGACAAAGCTGTTCGTGCCGGGCAGCGCCAGCGACGATAGCCCGGCGATGAGGAACACGCCGGCCAGTATCGGTGTGACCTTCGCCAGTCCCCCGTAGGCGGCGACGTCGCGGGTGCCCCGCCGCGCCACCAGGAAGCCGACAACCAGGAACAGCAGCCCCGTCGACAGGCCGTGGTTGACCATGTAGAGGACCGCGCCGGTGCCGGCCTGGCTGGTGAACGCGAACGTGCCCAGCGCGATGAAGCCGAAGTGGGCGAGCGAGGTGTACGAGACGAGCCGTTTCAGATCCCGTTGCCCGATGGCCAGCAGCGCCCCGTAGAAGATGCCGATCACCGCCAGCGCCAGCACCATCGGCGCGAAGTAGTCCGCGGCATCCGGGAACAGCGGGATGCAGTACCGGATCAGCCCGAAGGTTCCGACCTTGTCCAGCACGCCGACGAGCAGCACCGCGCCGCCGGTCGGTGCCTGGGCACCGGCGTCGGGCAGCCAGGTGTGGAACGGGAACAGCGGCGCCTTGATCGCGAATGCCACGAAGAACCCGAGGAACAGCAGCTTCTGCACCCCAGGAGTGATCTCCAGCTGGCGCAGCGTGGCGAAGTCGAACGTGCCGTGCGCGAGGTGCTGGGACGACACGACGTACAGGCCGATTACCGCGGCGAGCATGAGCAGCCCGCCGAGCAGGCTGTAGACGAGGAACTTGACCGCCGCGTAGGACCGCTGCGCCTGCTCCTTCACCGGGCCGTAGCTGCCGATGAGGAAGTACATCGGGATCAGCATGGCCTCGAAGAACACGTAGAACAGGAACACGTCGGTGGCCGCGAAGACACCGATCATCCCGGTCTCGAGCGCGAGCAGCAGCGCGAAGAACGCCGGCACCGAGCGCTGGCGGCGCGCCTCGGTCCCACGGGCGGGCGACCGGCCGTAGCGGATTCCCGCCCGCCGCTCGGCGACCGCGAGGATCATCGCGACCCGGGCCGGGTCGAGGCCGGAGACCGCCCGGCGGGGCACCTGGGCGGACGACTCGGCGACGAGCGCCTGCACCTCGGCGACCAGCGGGCGGCGCCCCTCCATCGTCACCGTGACGCAGGTGCCGGGCACGGCCGCCACGCCGGCGCCACCCGAGCGGGACAGGAACAGGCCGCTGGGATCGGCGATGCCGTGAATGCCGCCGTCGTCCATCTCGAAACAGCCGACCTCGTCGGCGGGACCGTAACGGTTCTTGCCGGCCCGCAGGAGCCGTAGCGTGGAATGGCGCTCGCCCTCGAAATGGAGCACGACGTCGACCAGGTGCTCCAGCAGGCGCGGCCCGGCTACGAGACCGTCCTTGGTCACGTGGCCGACCAGCACGATCGCGAGTCCAAGTGCCTTGGCCGTCCGGATCAGCGCGGCGGTGACCTCCCGGACCTGGGTGACACCGCCGGCCGCGCCGTCGACACCGGCCGCGGAGATCGTCTGCACGGAGTCGACCACGAGTAGGGCCGGGCGGACCTCCTCGACGTGGCGCAGCACGGCGGCCAGGTCCGTCTCGGCGGCGATCCAGAGGTCCGCCTCCAGCGCGCCCGTGCGCTCGGCGCGCAGGCGGACCTGGGCGGCGGACTCCTCGCCGGTGACGACCAGAGCGCGGGCGCCACCGGCGGCGCTGCGGGCCGCGACCTCGAGCAGCAGGGTGGAC
>NZ_JALKFU020000345.1 GCF_023242965.2 Frankia sp. AgKG'84/4 | reverse complement strand
GCCGCGCACCGTCCGTCGGCGCGACGGCGGGCCGGGTCTGGTGTGTCCCGCCGCCGCCCCCGGGTGAGACGTCGATGTACAGCCCCAGCGAGGCGGGTGCGGTGGCGAGGTCGGGCGCGCCGCCCAGCACCCGCGCGAGCGCCGGTGACAGCGGGGTGCCGCTGTGCCCGATCCAGGCGGCGACCCGGCGCGTCCACGCGCCGCAGTCAGATCCGGCCAGCTCGCCGAGACGATCGATGTCGAAGCCGCTGAGATCGACCAGTTCGACGGGCCGGAACGTCGAGTCGTGTGCTGCCATCGGAGCAAGGCCTCCACCACGCCGGTGCGCATCCTGCGACGCAGGAACCCCTTCCGAGAATAACCATCACCCGGTGCGCCGATCCCGTCCATCGACGGTTTCCGCGGGCGGCGGTGACCGACGCTCAGGCGCCGCTGGCACCGAAACGCTGCACGAGGAGCTGAAACCGCTGGTCGGCCCGCGCTACCTGGCGCTGATCGAAGGTGGCACCGAGCAGAAATTCCTCGCGGCTGATTCGGTGGAGAAACAGCGCGCCTTTCTCCACATCGAGAACGGTACGGGTCAGCCGTCGGTTCAGCACCGAGCGCAGAAGCCCGTCGAGCAGATCGTTCAGCGCGAGGAACTCGGTGCCGACTTTCTGCAGGGCGTCGCGGCGGGCCGCCCGGCCGGCGCCGACGAAGAAGGCGTTCAGGCTGTCGTGGTCCAGCAGGTCCGCGGCACTGGTCCGGCCGCCGCGGACGAGCGCGATGAAATGCAGGTCGGCGGGCTGTAGGACGCTGAGCGCCTGGGCCTGGAAGAGCTCCTCCCGATGGTCGCGCTGGGCGGACCAGGCGCGGTGCACCAGGTCGACGAAGGGGCTGGCGAACAGCGGCTTGGACGGCTGGGGCAGCGAGGCGGACGTCCGCTCGTCCTCGCTGTCCTCGTCCTCGCTGCCCTCGTCCCAGGGCCGGGTGTCGACGCCGGTACCGTTTTCGGCGGCGCGAAATCCCCCGAAGTTGACGTCGGGCAGGCCCCGCTCGGCGCGGATCCGCGCGGACATGGCGGACAGCGCCCGGTCGGCGTTGTCCACCGAGGCCTCGGTGAGGGCGATACCGACGACGTACTGGCCCTCGTCGATGTCGAAGTACAGCACGGCCCGGTCGGGTGCGGCGAACACGGTGCGGATGAGCCGGCCGCCGGCGATCTCCAGGAGTGATGCGTTCAGTTCCGCCATGCGGTGGCTGAGCTGGCGCCCGATCGTTTCGAAGTCGCGGCGGACGCGTTCCACGGTGCGGGAGCCGGCGACATTCCCGGCGAGTTCGGGAATGCCGAGCACATCCGCGGCGACGGCCGGTAAGCCGCGGTCGTAGTACTCGATGTGATGGGCGCCGGCGGCGTCCACCGTCCGCCGGATTTCCCGGATGATCCGGTCGTACTCGGGACCGATATGCGGGGCGAGGACAACATGGGCGTCGCGGGATTCACTGGGTTCGGCCGACATCGGCTCCTCTTTCCATCGGACCGCGCGGGCGGGCCGGATTCAGACGCTGGAGATGTCGATGTCGACATCCTGGTGACCGTGGGGGCCGCCGGTGTGCCCGGTGGTCAGTGCGCCGACATTGCCCCGCAGTGTCACCAGCACCGGATGGTTGCCGTCGAGGGAGATCTCGGCCTCCCGCAGCAGTTCCTCCTCGGCCGTGTGCGCCTGGGCGTACTCGCCGAGGGCGACCCGGGCGGCGGCGGCGTTGACGCCGGTCGCGAGCGCGAACGGGTGGTGCAGGTACAACTCGTCGGCGACGATCGCGTGCGCCTGGGTGGCGAGGGCGAGCGCCTCCTCGAGGCGACCGTCGGCCCGCAGGTAGATCGACAGGTCGGACCGGCAGATATTGGTGAACGGATGCTCGGAGCCGTAGATGCGCAGGTAGACGCGCAGGCAGTGCTCGGCTGTGACGGCCGCCTCGTGGTGCTCACCGAGGGCGTGCAGGTGCCCGGCCCGGCTCAGCCGGCAGGCGATCGTGCCGAGATCGTCGTCGCCGTAGATCTCGATGTAACGCTCGAGGATCTCGTCGGTGAGGTGCAGCGCGGCGTCGGCGTTGCCACCCCGGCGCAGCGCCACCGCGAGGTGCTTGCGGGCCCGCAGCGTCAGGTGGGTGGCGGAGCCCTCCAGGTCCGCCAGGCCGGTGGCGGCCTCCTGCAGTACCCGCTCGGCCTGCGCGAGATCACCGAGCTCGCGGCGGCACACCCCGACCCGCACCTGCAGCCACCAGTACTGCGCGGAGTTGCCGGCGCCGATCTGGCGCAGCCGGTGCAGGGTGTCCAGGCTCAGCGCGAGCGCCTCCCCGGGGCGGCCCTCCAGGAACATCGAGAAGGTGAGGTTGCTGGCCGCCATCAGCGAGTCGGGATGATTGTCGCCGAGCAGTCGCCGCAGTCCGGTCAGGGTGCTGCTCTCCTCGGCGGAGGCCGCCGCGTACCGGCCGAGCTCGCGCAGGTCGAGTCCGTAGCTCATCGCCGTGATGAGCGTGTGCCGATGATGGATGCCGAGGTGTCGCCGCTGGCGGGCGAGGGTGTCGGTGTTGAGGGTGTAGGCCTGCTGGACGCGGCCGAGCTCGCGCAGCGCGATCCCCAGGTTCGTCGCCATCCGCAGCGTCAGCGGGTCGTCCGGGCCGAACAGCTCCCGCCACCGGGTCAGCGCCCGCTCGGCCAGTTCGCGGCCGAGCTCGAGGCGTCCGAGACGCCACATCGCGAACACCTGGTCGACGAGCCACTGCCGGACCTCGCTACTCGCGCTGTCGATGGCCCTGGCCGGCACGATCTGGGTCTCCAGCATCCGGTACACCGGCCAGCTCGACGGCTCGCTGGGGCGGGGGGCGGCCAGCGCGATCTCGGCGAGGACGCCGAGCACGCTGGCCCGGGTGTCGGCCCGTTCGTCCGGTGACATCCGGTCGCGCAGCAACCGTTGCCAGCGGTCCGCCAGCCGCAGCTCCCCGCCGGGGCCGACGTCGAGCTCGACGAGACGGGGCCGGCGCAGCTCGGCCCAGATCTGCGGGAGCATCGTCGGATCGGCGATCGACACGTCGTCCACGTGGGCGGCCAGCCGGCGCAGCATGACCGCGGACTCCAGCAGCGCGTTCGGGACGCCCTGGGGCGCCAGGAACGCGCACATCTCCAGCAGTCGGGCCGCCGCCCGCCGCACCGGGCTCGCCGCCAAGCGCAGCGTGTCAAACGAGGCCGCCCAGGTCGTCTCCTCGGCGCGCTCGCCGACCGTCCGCGCGAGGTAGGCGTCGATGGCCTCGTCGTTGATCGGGCTGTTCTGCCAGGCCTGGCGCAGGTTCCCCACCGCGGTGCGCAGCCCCGACGGGCGGTTCTCCAGCCGCTTGGCGAGCAGTTCGAGCCGGTCGTCGCCGGCGTCGGGCAGCCACTGCCGCAGGAACGTGCGGCTGTCCCGCTCCGGAAACGGCTCCAGCCAGAGGGCACCGGGATGATCCCGCCAGCCCTCCGCCGACGAGGTGATCAGGACGTGCCCGGTCGGGGTGGGCACGGGCAGCAGGCCGTCGAGGTCGGCGGGGTCCCCGGCACCGTCGTAGACGAGCAGCCACCGCGACGACGGCTCGCCGCGACGCAGCGCGTCGAGGGCGAGGTAGTCGAGCTGTTCGCTGGGCGAACGCTGGACGGCGGGGACCCCGCGGTCCGGGTGCAGCCGCAGCGCCAGATCGGCCAGGCCGCGGCGGATCGACGCCTCGTCACCGGCCTGGATCCAGTAGACGATGTCGTAGTCGGACTCGAAGCGCTGCGCGAACGCGGCGGCGGTGGCGCTCTTGCCGAGGCCGTCGCTGCCGACCAACGGCACCGGGCCCACCGCCCGGCGCCCCGGCAGCAACTGCTCGCGCAGGGCGTCGAGCAGGCTGTGCCGCCCGATGAAGGGCTGGGTGAACGTTGTCGGCATCGACCAGACCGACGGTTTGCGGCTGGGGTGGCGGGAGCTGACCGTCGCGAGGTCGCCGAGCCCGCTGCCCGGGACGGGCAGGCCGAGATGTTCGAGCACGGCGGCGGCGGCCTCCCGTTCGTCGAGGGAGATCAGCGCGAGCACCTCGGCGCCGGCGTAGTCGCGGTCCGGGGTGAACGCGCCGACCTGGACGAGGCAGGCCGCCCGTCGCAGGGCGTCGCCGCGCCCGCGTACCTGCTCGCGCACCGCGGCCTCACCAGGGGTGTCCGGGCCCAACTGCGGTGAGGCGACGACGAGCAGCGCGGCGGCGGCGGGGAAGTCGTCCGCGCCGCGCACCGTCGGCGGGATGCGGCTGACCCGCACACCCGCCGTCCCGAGCACCGCGGCCAGCCAGTCCGCCCACGGCCGGTCCTCCGGCGCGGCGAAGACAGCCACCGAGTCCGGCGGCGGCGGCCCGGTCTGCTCGAACGCCCGCAGCACCCGCGCCCGCTCGTCCGGCGCGACCGGGCGGATGGCAATCCGTTCGCCCGCGAGCGCCTCGGTGAGCAGTCCGAAGGCGGCGAGCACCCCGAGGCGGCTCGCCGGCTCCTCGCGGAAGGTGGCCAGCACCTCCTCGTAGGCGTACGCCGCCTTGTAGGGGATCTCCAGCTTGATCAGGTTGGCCCGTTGCTCCTCCTGGCTCGGCCCCCACAGGTCCTCGAGCACCATGCGGAACGCGTGCGTGGCCACCCGCCGGCGCCGCTCGTGTTTGTCCTGCTCGGTGTCCTCGACCCGCATCGGGACGGGCAGCACCCGGATCGGCCGCTCGCTGGCGCGGATCTGGCGGGCCACCTCGGCGCCACCCTCGATGGACTGGTTGTTCAGCGCGAACCCGACCACGACCGTGTCGGGCAGCAGCAGCGTGCAGATGCCTGCCAGGTCCGAGGTGCCGGTGCGGCTGTCGATGAGGACGTGGTCGTAGCCGCCGCGGCGCATCCGCTCGCGCAGCGCGGCGAAGTAGGCGCGGCCGTCGTGATCGTCGAACAGGGTCATCCACGGCAGGCCGACCGCGCCGTTGCCGTTGCGCGGGCTCTGCCGGCCGGGCCCGAGGAAGTCGATGCGCCCGCCGGTGGGAAAGCCGGCCCATTCGATGGTCTCGACGTTCGGCCGGAAGTCGGTGAACCGCTCGATCACGGCCGCGACGGCCGCCGCCTCGTCCGGCTGGTCCACGCTCTGCAGCCGGTCGATCTCCCGGATGAACCCGGAGAGCATCTCGGTGATGCCGTCGCTGCTGTCGAGTTCCCGGTTCAGCAGGAACGGCCGGAAGTACCGGTGCAGACCGGGGGATTCCAGGTCCCAGTCGACGGCGAGGACCCGCCGCCCCGCCGCCGCCAGCAACCAGGCGACGTTCGCCACCGCCATCGTGCGCCCGGAGCCGCCCTTGAACGAGTAGAACGTGATGATCTGCGCGGCGGCACGGGCCGGCGCGGGTCGCGCGCCGGAGCCACCCGCTCCCCCGGTGGTCTCGGTCATCGTGCCTGCCCCTCTCCGCCGCGGCGGGACTGCTCGCCCGCACCGGCCAGATCCCCTCCGACGGCCAGTTCCGCCCTGGCGCCGGCTCGGCGCAGGATCGGGCGGCGGGTCTGGTCCGGATCGCTCATGCGCCACCGTCGCGCCCGCTGCGCCGACACCGACGCGAGGCGGGCCGGCTC
>NZ_JALKFU020000344.1 GCF_023242965.2 Frankia sp. AgKG'84/4 | reverse complement strand
GCGTCGCCGTCGGCCGGCCCGGACGCGGCGCCGCCCGTCGACCGGCGCCTGGCCCGGCTCACCGAGCGCGAGCGGGACGTGCTGAACGAGGTGGCCGCCGGCCTGTCCAACGCGGAGATCGCGGCCCGGCTCGTGCTCTCGGAGGCGACGGTGAAGACCCATGTCGGGCGGATCCTGGCCAAGCTCGACCTGCGGGACCGCGTGCAGGCGGTCGTCTTCGCCTATGAGACCGGTGTGGTCCGTCCGTCGGACAACCCGCCGCGGCTGGACTGAGCGCGGGCCGCTGCGGCGGGCGGATCGCGGCGCGCGTCAGTCCGCGGAATCGGCCGAGGTCAGTCGGTGGGGCAGCGCACTGAACCGGAACTCCCAGACGGCGGCGGTCTGGGTGAGAACACCACGGCGGTGTGCGTCGGCGAGAAAGCCGGGAAGGTCGAAGGGCAGCCGGTGGACGGCACGCAGCCAGCACCGGGCGATGACGAACGCGCCCCACGGCGAGGACACGAAGGTCAGTCCACGTCCCGGCCGAGCAGCACCACGGCGGTGAACAGCGCGCCGGCGCCGCCACCCGTGCACAGGGCGACCCGCGCGGCCGGCACCTGCAGCGGCCCGCAGGCGCCGCGCAGTTGCTGCACCCCGCGGATGGCGCGCTGGAGCATCTGCGGGGACGCGCCGGCGTGGCTGAACGACATCGTGCCGCCGTCGGTGGTCACCGGGTGGCTGCCGCCGAGGGCGATCTGGCCGTCCTCGACGAACGGGCCGCCCTCGCCGGGGCCGCAGAACCCGAACGCCTCCAGCTGACGGATGATGACGATCAGCGCCACGTCGGCCTGGCCCGTCTCGATCGCCGCGGCTGCCTCCAGCACCATCGACAGGCCGAACTGGCTGCCCTGCCAGCAGGGGCCGAGACCGAGGTCATAGATCAGCGCCGCGCCCTCCCCAGCCGGCGGACAGCCCGTCGACGGCGTCGAGCGCCAGCCCGGCGTCGGCGAGAACCCCGTCGACCGCGTCGAGCACCAGCGTGCGGGACGTCTCCCCGGGCAGCCGGCGGGCCTGCACGGTGTTGTGGACGCCGACGATCGTCGCGGCTCTGGGGCGGCGCGTCATGGTTGTCCTTCGGGGGCGTCGTCGTAGTCGTGCAGCGGCGGCGGGCCGGCCACCGGTGGGCGCGGCTCGGTGGGTCGTTCGGTCAGCTCGTCGCGCAGCTGGGTCAGGTTCGCCTCGTCGATCCGGTCGTGGGCGCGGCGGCGACCGTCCGGCGTCCGCCGCGCCGGCTCGGCGGCGAGGTCCGGACGGGCGAGCAGCGCGCACAGCCGGTCCCAGTCCGCGGCGCCGGTGACGGCGATCGCCACCCAGCGGTCCGGCCCGGCGCAGCGGTAGACGCCCTGCGGCGCGGCGAGGGGCCCCCGGTTGCCGTCCCGGGCGAGTTCGGCGCCGTTCGCCGTCCGCTCGATGGTGAGCTCGGCGGCCACGTTGAGCACCGCCTCGACCATCGTCGCCTCGACGAGCGTGCCGGCGCCGGTGCGGTCCCGCAGCGCGAGCGCGACCAGCGTCGCGAACGCGGCGTGCAGGCCGGCGATCGGGTCGCAGGCGCCGCGGGGGATCAGCGGCGGGCCGTCCGCGGTGCCGGTGAGCCAGGCCATCCCGCTGGCCTGTTCCATCGTCTGGGCGAAGCCGGTGCGGTCCCGCCACGGGCCGTCCAGGCCGAAGGCCGGCATCCGGGTGAGGACCGCGGCCGGGTTCGCCGCGTGCACGGCGTCCCAGCCCAGGCCCAGGTTCGCCAGCACCCGGGGGGAGAAGTTCTCGATGACGACGTCGCTGCCGGCGACCAGGGCGCGGCCTAGCTCGACGCCCTGCGGCCTGGTCAGCTCCAGGCTGACCCCGCGCTTGTTGGGGTTGGTCGCGAGGAACATCACCCCCCACTCCCACCAGCGGTCCTCCGACGGCGGCTTGCCACCGGAGAAACGCATCCCGTCCGGGCGGGACACCCCTCGACCTTGATCACATCGGCGCCGAGCGAGCCGAGCACCAACGTCGCCGACGGGCACGACGATGGCGAGGGCTGCGGTGACATCTCGTCACCACAGCCCTCGCCGAAGTCGGTACGGGTCGGCCCTCGTCGATCAGTCGTTCGCGGGCTGGCTCTCCATGGAGTCGATCGGCTGCGTGGCCGGGGCCGGGATAGCGGCGACGTCGACATCGGCCGGCATACCGGCAACCACGGCGTCCACCAGTTCGGGAGCGGTCGCCGCCGGCTCGTGGGCGGCGGCCGCGGCGAGTTGGCTGGGACGCAGTACGAGCAGGGCGATGATCAGGGCGACCACGACGCAGCCGGCGCCCACGAGCCCGCCGAGGCGATAACCGTCGGCGAGTGATTGCACCGGGTCGTGCCCGGACCGGATCAGACCGTTCGTCCGGTTCGCGGACAGCGTGGCGAGCACGGCGAGGCCGACGGCACCCGCGATCTGCATCGACACGTTCACCACGCCGGAGGCGAGCCCGGCCTCCTCGGCGGGAACGTTCTTCATCGCGATGACCAGCAGCGGCATGAACGACAGGCCCGCGCCGACACCGACGCCGATCAGCGAGAGGAACAGCCAGGGGAAGTAGCTCGCGTTGGTGTCGCCGTTGGTCCAGGCGAGCAGGCCAAGTCCGACGATCATGATGATCAGGCCGACGATGAGCAGCCGGAACGGCCCGAACCGGCCCATCAGACGAGTGGTGACACCGGACGACAGCGCGGCGATCACGAGGGTCTGGGGGAGGAAGGCCATTCCCGTCTTGATCGAGCCGTAGTGGAGGACCTCCTCCAGGAACAGCGACCCGAAGAAGAACACGCCGTAGAGACCGGCGATCACGCTCGCCCGCACGGCCGCGGACCCGATGAGGGAGCGCTCCCGCAGGATGCGCAGCGGCACGATGGGGTTGCGCACCCGGCTCTCCCAGCCGAAGAACGCGGCGAGCAGCACGGCGGCCACGCCGAGCGTGCCGAGGGTGCGCCCGGACGCCCAGCCGTGCCCGGACGCGCTGACGATCCCGTCGATGCCGATGAGGGCGGCGGCCGTGACGAGCACCGAGCCGACGATGTCCACACCGCCGCCGGCACCGCTACCCGGCTGGGCTGGGAGTAGCCGCAACCCCGCGACCAGCGTGACAATACCGATCGGGATGTTGATAGCGAAGATCCAGTGCCAGCTCAGGGCCTCCGTGAGAACACCGCCGAGCAGCAGTCCGATCGAGCCGCCGCCGACGGTGATGAGCAGGTAGAAGCTCATCGCTCGGGCCCGTTCCTCGGCCTGCGGGAAGTCGGCCACGATGAAGGCGAGCACGGCCGCCGAGGCGAGCGCGCCGCCGACGCCCTGGGCGAAGCGGGCGGCGATGAGCACGGTCTCGCTGCCGGCGAAACCACAGCCCGCCGAGGCCACCGTGAAGATGGCCAGGCCAGCCAGGAAGATCGGCTTGCGGCCGAACAGGTCGCCGAGCCGGCCCGCGACCAGCAGCAGGCTGCCGTAGCTGATGAGGTAGCCGTTGATGACCCAGGTCAGGTTCGCCTGGCTGATGCTCAGATCCTTCTGGATCACCGGCAGCGCCACGTTCACCACGCTGCTGTCGAGGATGACCATCAGCTGGGCGACGAGCACCACGAGAAGGGCCAGCCACCGACGGGTCGACGTGGTCGACGGGCCGGCCACGATATCGACATTGCTCATGGATAGTCACTGTAGCAGTGACTATCTTCTTGCCAACCCATCGTGTGCGCGGTACTGTTGATGATCATGACTGCTCCACCCGACTCAGCCGGTCTGGCGAGCGCTGCTGGTCTGGCCAGCATTGCCGGTCTGACCGGCTACGGAGCCGTCGCGAGCGACGCCGGGACCCTCGTCCTGCTGACCCGCCTGACCCGTCGCGTCTACCGCGAAGCGGGCGAACGGGTTCTCGGTATGCCACTGAAGTGCTTCGTCCTGCTCAACCACGTCCGCGAGGACGGCGGCGTCCCGCAGCGGACGCTGTCCGAGATGCTGTGCATCGACGCGAACAACACGGTCCTGCTGCTCAACATGGCCGAACGCGCCGGCTGGGTGGAACGCCGACGCGATCAGAGCGACCGCCGACGCCACCTCGTGCACCGAACCCCCGCGGGCACCGCCGCGCTGCGCGGCGCCGAGCGGGCGATGGACAACGTCGAGGACCGGGTTCTCGACCGCCTTGCCCCGGCGGACCGGCGCATGCTGCACGTCCTGCTCGGCCTCGCGCTCGCCGGCGATGAGGATCACGCCGGCTGATCACGGGCGCGCTCGCCGACCTCAGGACGCCTCGACCACCACGGCTGTGGAGTCGACCGGGGAGCCTGCGGGGTGCGGCCCGCGCCGTTGTCGCCCGGTCCGCTCCTGTCGGAGGTAGGCGTAGCCGACGAAGCCGAGCAGCAGGGCGAGCAGAGCCACGGAGGAACCCGCGGTGCCGAGCTGCAGGCCCCCCTTGGCGACCGGCTTCGTGAGCAGGTCGCCAACGGTGGCGCCCAGCGGGCGGGTCAGCACGAAGGCCAGCCAGAACAGCAGCACGTTGGGCACCTGCGGCAGGTATCGCAGGGTGAGCAGTACGCCGAGCGCGGCCGCGATGACCAGCGCACCGGCGGCGTATCCGAGCCCGGAGCTGTCGGAGAGAAAATCACCCATCGAGGTGCCGAGGGTGTTCGACACCAGGATCGCCGACCAGAACAGGCATTCACCGCGGAATGTGTTGATGTGTCCGATCGAGAAGGTGAGCCGGGTCAGTTTCCAGGTGCCGAAGATGGCCACCAGGATAGATATCAGGATCGCCGCGCCGACGGGATAGCCGAGGCCGAGTCCCTGCGGGCCCAGCCCGAGGGAATCGGCACCGTCGGCCAGGTACCTCGAGCTGGCATCACGATTCATGAAGTCGGACATCGTGGTGCCGGCTGTACTGGTCGAGAGAATGACGGCCCAGTAGCAGAAAGGGTTGTAGTGCCGCGACCGTAGCTGGATCGCCAGGGTGACGACGAAGACGGCGAAGAGCGCGACCGTCGTCATGAAGTATCCGATTTTTAGGGTTTGGGCGAACAGGTCGCCGGCGGTCTCGCCCAGGGTCGTAGCGGCGACCTTCATGATCCAGAACGCCAGCGTGACCGCCGGCAGCTTCTGCTGGGTATAGCGGCCACCGCGGGCGGTGAATGACCCAGCGACGACCCCGTTTTCGGCCATTCCGAACTCCTCCTGCTGGGTGGAAGCTGTCGGGCGAATCCTTTCGTGCACCGTAGGGACGGCTTGATGAAAGAACAATGTGAAGGGGGTGCGGAAGTGCGCACACCGGTAACGGCTGTCGATTTCTGGAGGTAGGTGAACACTGTCGGACCGGTGGCTTCCAAGGACGGGACAAGTCCGGTGCAAGCGCGGGTCGCGGCAGGCCAAGGGGGTGCCAAGCGGCCGGGGCCACGGTGGGTGTCGTTCGAAGCCCGTCAATCCAGGGAGCCCGTCGTGTCCACTCTCGCCCCCGAGCCCACCACCCTCGACCGCGCTCTCGCCGAGCTCGCCGGCCGACTCGCCGGCGAGGTCCTGCTGCCCGGCACCGATGCCTACGCGGCCACCGCCAGGCCGTGGAACGTCGCCGCCGCCTCGGCGCCGGTCGCGGT
>NZ_JALKFU020000343.1 GCF_023242965.2 Frankia sp. AgKG'84/4 | reverse complement strand
GTGCCGGCGCCGCGGTTGCCTCGGCGCCGGCTGTCCTGGTGCCGGTGGCCGCGATCAGCGGTGTTGTCGTCGGCGGTGTCGTGGGCGGCGGTGTCGTGGGCGGCGGTGTCGTGGGCGTCAAGGCCACGCTCCTTCGGGTTCGGGTTCGGGTTCGGGCGTCGAGGGCGGCTGCCGGGCCGGCGGCCGACCGGTGACCCGATCCTGGAAGATGAACCCGACTTGAGGTCAAGCGGGCTGGAGATGCGCTGGCCCAGCGGAGCCGCGTGGACGGCAGGACCAGCCGGGCGCGGGCGGGCTACGATGCGGGCGCGTGCCCGGGGGAACGGCCGGTGGCCCCAGCCCGGTAGCGGCGTGATCGGCCGGAGGGGGGCGCTGTGGTCGGGCGGGTCCGGATTCTGGTGTCGGCGAGTGCGGCGGGTGGCGGCGCCGCCGTCGGAGCGGGCGTCGGGCTGTGGCGTCTCGCCCTGTTCCAGGGCACTGCGGCCGACCGTCGGGTGCGGCCGCTGACAACGCCGGCGCCGCCGGTGCGCGAGTACTACGGCAACGCCACCGACGCGCCGTTCACGCTCGCGATGCTCGGCGACTCCAGCGCCCAGGGCACCGGCGTGCACGACTACGACGACACCCTCGGCGGTTGGCTCGCGCGGCGCCTGGCCGCCGAAGGGCGACATGTGCGGGTCGTCAGCGCCGCGCGCGACGGTGCCCGCGCCGAACACCTCGCCGCCCAGGTCGCCCAGGTCGCCGTGGCGCTCCCGAGCCTCGCCGTGATCTCCGTCGGCGTGAACGACGTCCGCAATCGCACGTCGCCGGCCTCCGCTGCCCGCCACCTGCGCGCCGCCGTCGCCGACCTGCGTCGCGGCGGCGCCCAGGTGATCGTGGGCACCACCCCCGACCTCAGCGTGATCGCCGCCGTTCGTCCGCCGCTGCGGGAGGTCCTCTGGCTGCTCGGTCGTCGCCTCGAACGGGCGCAGACCCCGGCGGTGGCGGCCGCCGGGGGCCGGCCGGTGACGTTGCGGACCAGCGTCTCGCGGGCGTTCGCCACCGACGGCAGCCTGTTCGCCGCCGACGGCCTGCACGCCTCCGCCCGGGGTAACGCCGTCATCGGCGCCGCTCTGCTCAGCGCCTGGGCAGCCCTGCCCGCCCTGCCCGCCCTGCCCGCCCTGTGACGCGGGCGGGCCGGACGGTTCGGCGGAGCGGAGCCGACGACCAGATGATCAAGTATGCCACCGTGATCCGCACCCGCACCGCATCCACCGAGGCGATCCTGTGCCGCTTCACCCGCAACGCCTCCCACCCCACCCACGCGGCGATGCTGGAGGTCGGCCGCGCCCAGAAAGACCATCTTCGTGGCCCGCTACCTGCGGCTTCGGGACCTCCAGCGGGAGATCGAGGAGGGCCTGAACGTGATGGAGTCCTCCAACGGCGCGAACTCCGTGATCGCCTACGGCAAGGGCGGGGAGATCGCCTCGAACCGGCGCGACGAGCAGGAGATGTTCGTGTTGTGCCTGCGGATTCTGCAATCGGCCCTGGTCTACGTGAACACCCTGATGCTCCAGGACATTCTCGGTGAGCAGGAATGGGCGGCTCTGCTCACGCCCGCCGACCGGCGCGGCCTGACCCCGCTGTTCTGGTCCCATGTCCGGCCCTACGGTGAGGTGAGTCTCGACATGGGCGCCGCCTCGACCTCGCCGCGTCCTCCGTACCGGGCCCCCGGGCCCAGGGCGACCAGACCGCGCGGTCCACTGTGGAGAACGTATGAAACTGCAGGGTCGCCGACCGGTACAGTCGTTGGCGCTGAGATTGATCATGGTCCTGAACGAGGGTTTTCGTCGTCCAGGGGGTAGCCGGCCGGCCACAAGGCGGGCCCGTCCGCGTGCCGCATCGCGGGCCTCACCTCGCTCGCCCACTGGTCGAGGATCTCAGCCGACTGACCCGCGACCTCATTTGCGGCTCGTGTCTGCCCGTTGGACCCAATACCCCTAACCGCCGTGTCGTGTGGCGTCGGGCGTGGGGACGGTGTGCCGGGCGGCGCGCGGTTCGTCCGCCTGAGTGTTGGGACCCGTTTCACACTGTTCCGTGTTGGCGCCGTCAGTCCGAGTCTGATCCGGCGCCGGGGACGATCTTCCCATTCCTCGCCCTGGTCACATGGGTCCGCGGGACATTTCCGTCGATCTGCCGGAACATGGCGGCCGCCCGCTGGCTGGGCAGCGAGGTCAGGGTGTCCTTGTACTCCTCGATGCCGACGTTCGACCATTTGTCGAAAAAGAAGATGCCCGGCCGGACGGCATCGGGAGCGTCGAGGTCCTCCTCCGACTTCCCCGGGTAGAGCTTGCTGAAGCAGGTCGCGCACGGCCGTTTGGTGCCCGCGAGATGGCCCGGGGTCCTGTTGCCGTTGCGGATGCAGATCCGTCGCTCCGCGTGCAGCCCGGAATCGCCGTTGTCGGCGACGACCACGCCCTCTCCGATGGCGCCGAGTACTTTCCGGTACCGCTCGGCCACCTTGGGGTCCTGCCCGCTGTGCAGCATGCCGAGGCCGGTGAAGTGGCGGTTCTCGCGGCCGACCGCGGCGTTCTTGGTCCCCTCGTCCGTCGTACCCCCCTTCTGCTCCTTGACCCAGTCCTCTTCCGTGACCGGTCCCTTCTGGAGCGCGGTACCGATGAACGACATGCCGTCGTTGACCTGCCTGAACAGGTACGCGTTCGCCTGCCTGTTGTTGGCGGCGACGATCAGCTCGCCCTTGTCGCCGATCGCGGCCTGGACCTCGACGGGATCCTCGCCGTCGGCGATCAAGTACCTTTTCACCACCGTGCTGATCCAGCGGAGGCTCTCCACCTCCGGCTCGTCCATGTAGTCGTGCGGTCCCGACTCCTTCTGATTGCGTATCGCGATCTTCCCGCGGGCGGTGTCTCTGACCGTCCACCCGTCCGACTGGGCGAATTTCTCGCTGAGCGCCGCGATGAACATGGCGTGCCGGCCATCCTCGTTCATGGCACGAGCTCTCTCCCGCTCCTGCGCGAGGCTCGCGCTGACGCCGACGTCCATGAGGGTCTGCTGACCGGTCTCCAGCTTCCTCCTCTTGCTCTGGCGATCCGGGGCCCGCTGGACCTGCCCGCCGTCAGGACAAGCCGGCTGCCCGCCGGACGAGGCCGCCGGGGCGGGCGCGGGCCGGGCCAGGACACGGGACGCGACGGCGTCGGCCTCACGCTCGAATCTGTCGCCCGGGTCGGAGAGTCGGAACCCCTGCCCGGTGTTGGAACCGGACACGGGCCCCCGGCGCTGCTGCACCACGTGGGTCAGCTCATGCGCCAGCGTGTGCCGGTCGGCGCCGCCCTCGCCGAGGACCACATGAGAGCCCGAGGTGTAGGCCCGCGCACCGATCTCCGCCGCCGACCGCCGGGCCGCTTCGCCGGTGTGCACGCGCACGTCGGAGAAGTCGGCCCCGAGCCCGCTCTCCATCTCGGTGCGCGTGCTCTCGTCGAGGGGTTGTCCGGGGGAGCGTAGGACGTCGGGGACGGTGGAGCGCTGGACGGGCTGCTCGGCCTGCTGGTGGCCGCAGCCGGCGTTGCGCTGGTGGGTTTCCTGGGCCCAGGGGTGCCCGGCCTGGCGGAGCATCTGGACGACTGCAGCGTTGCCCACGCTGCCTTGGAGGGCTAAGAGCGGGGGAAGCGGCGTCGTGGCGCGGCCGATGGCCGCGTGGGCCGATGACCGGCTGTTCTCCGCCTCGTTGCTCCTTGCCCTGTCGTTCGCGTGCATGGTCTTCCTCCCATGTCCCATGTCATACCCCCCCGCCCTCGCCTCGGATCAGCGCCTCCGCAGTGAGCACGGTGCGGGCTCAGGGGATCACGTACCCGTGACGGAGGCTGATGATATGTCTCATGATGGGACGTTAGGGCATTCGGCAGTCCATCGTGGTGGAACAGCCCTCCTCGGCCTGAACTCGACGCCGCCGAGGTGAGGTGTACGCATTTACTGCGGCGACACGGAAGGGCAGGGGGCATGACGATCGAACCGGTGACCGAACTCGGAGCAGGGGGCGCGCTCCGGCTGCCGCGCGCCCGGGTGGCGCCCCTGTCCGTCCCTCCCTGTGATCCCTTCTTTGAGCGTGAGTCCGGAAACCTCGGCGCCGATGGTCGGTGACAGCGTTCTTATGGTCAGGCCGGCGGTGTGCCGACGTCGATGTACTCATGGAATCCTCGGGTCCGGCCGCCCGCGCGGTCACGGACCGGCGGAGGGCATGCCACTGGCGGCCGCCGGTCCGTGGACGGACGGCACTCGTGGCAGGGCGTGGGCTGGCCCGGCCACGCCAGGACACCCGGGGGCCGCGTGCGCGGACGGTACCGGCGACGTCGACCTGCGGGATGGCGGAGCACGGGGGAGGGCGGCGAGTCCAGCTCCGCGGGTGGCGCGCCGTGACCAAGGCCGACGCGACCGCTCACCAAAGCCCGCGCCGGCTGGACCGAGCCGCGCGAAGTACCTGGTGAACATGCCCGTGGGGACTGCGTTCGCAGTGGACCACATGGTTCCGGCCGCCCGTCGCCCCGCTGGCGTTACAGCGCGGTAAGCCTCCGCCCGCCGGGGGCGGCGGCGTTGCCCGCATCCCCACCAACCAAGATAGTCAACGGTGGTGACGAATCTCCGGCCGCACCTAAAAACGATCACGAAATACAAAGATCAAGGCTCCAGGCGGAGTGGACACCTGGTGGCCAGGTCAGCGCGGCCGGCAGCGTTCGGTCGGTTCCTTACCTGCCAATGGGGTGGGACGGTTTCCCGTCCCACCCCATTTGTCTTGGGGAGCCGGTCGATCAGTAGCGCGGGTTGCGGTTGGGATGTGCGGCGCGATCGCGGCGGCGCAGGCGAAGCCGTCGGACGTCGCCCTTGATGCGGTGCAGAATCCTCATCGCTGGCCTCCTCGTCGTCGGTGCCGTGCACGTGAGGTTCGTGTGCCCGTGGCCGAGGAAGCCAACCGTCATCGCCGCTTCTTTCCGGATGTCGACATTCCGGTCGCCGCTGCGCCGGAGGTCGGATGCCCAGCGCGGCGTGCGCGGATGCCGAGGTCGCCGTCGGTGCGCGGCCCGGCGGCGCGAACTGGCCCAGCGGTGGTATCGCCGGCGGCGGGAACCTGCGCGGCCAGGTCGGCGGCAGGGGCGTGGAACGTGCCGTAGTCGCCGTCGTGGTAGACGAGCGGGGCGGCGCTGCGATGGGTGCGGCTGTCGAGGACCTCGGCGATGACCAGCCAGTGGTCACCGGCGGCGAGGCGCTGGCGGATCCCGCAGCGGATCCACACGGCCGCGTCGAGTAGCAGCGGCTCGCCGGTGTCCAGTGGACGCCACCGCGTCGGCGGGGCGAACCGGTCGGCGCCCGGCCGCGCGAACCGGGCGGCGAGTTCCCGTTGGTCGTGCGAGAGCAGGTGCACGACCAGGGAGTCGGCCGCGAGCAGCGCCGGGACGAGCGAGGACCCCGTCGACAGCGCCAGCGACAGCAACGGCGGACGCTCGGACAGCGAGGTCACCGACGTCGCGGTGAAGCCGGACGGCCCGCGCGCACCCGCCATCGTCACGATCGTCACCCCGGCCGCGTGCCGGCGGAACACCTGCCGAAACACCTCCCCGCCCGCGGCGCCCGCGCCCGCGCCGGCCCCGCTCAGCTGCGCCG
>NZ_JALKFU020000342.1 GCF_023242965.2 Frankia sp. AgKG'84/4 | reverse complement strand
GCACCGGCGGACACCGCGCCGACCGCTCCCGCGGGCGCTCCCGATCCGGCCGGGCCGGCGCCGGCAACACCGGGGCCCACCGAGCTGTCATGACGACCGGCCCTCGTCATGACGTCCCGCCCCTGTCATGACGACCGGCCGGCGGTCGCGGCGACGCGGCCGGGCCGGCGAGGCGCCGAGCCGTGCGCGACCGACGACCGACGACCGACGACCGACGACCGACGACCGACGATCAAGCTTCCCCTGACCCGACAGCCAGGACCGGACCACCACACGGCGCCGGCCGGAACCCAGGAACGCCGAACGACGACAACGACAATCACCCCCTGAGGAGACCCGATGGCCACCACTCGAACGACCTCTCCCAGCTCGACGGCGTCGACCTCGTCGACCCGGTCGACGAGGTCGACCGCCGCCCGTTCCGGCGGCACCACCCGCTCCAGCGCCCAGGCCCGGGGCACCAGGACCGCACCGAGGGCCGCGGGCCGGACCGAGGCCAAGGCGGCGCTGACGGAGGTCCGCAAGCCACTGCTCGCCTCGGTGGGGGCAGCGGACATCGCCGTCGCGAAGCTGCTCGCGCTGCCGACGACCACCAGCACCGAGGTCCGCCGGATCACCGACCGGGTCGGTTCGCTGCCCGTGCAGGCCTCGCGGGTCCCGACCCAGGTCGGCACAGCCGTGCGGGCGCTGCCAGCGACGGTGACGGCTCAGATCTCCGACCTGCAGGGCCGCGCGAACAACCTGTACAACTCGTTCGCGACCCGCGGTGAGCGCCGGGTGGCGAGCATCCGGCGCAGCCCGTCGACCGAGCAGGCCACGGAGCGCACCCGGACCGCCGTGAGCCAGTCGCGCGCCGCGCGCACCTCGACGCGGCGCGCCGCGGAGGCCGTCGGCCGTGCTGTGGTGGACGCCGCCCCGCAGCACTGACCACGAATTCGGCCGCACCGGCAAACGACCGGTGAATGGACGCGGCGATCGTGTGTCGGCCCGTGGTCGGCGGACCTGGTTACGTGGGCCACGGGCCGATGTGGTGTATTTACCCCATGCGCTATCGCTCGCTGGGATCGTCCGGTCTACTGGTATCCGTCGTCGGTCTGGGATGCAACAACTTCGGTTCGCGCGTCGACCTTGCCGGGACCCGCGCGGTCGTGGATGCCGCGCTCGACGCTGGGATCACCTTCTTCGACACCGCTGACAGCTATGGCAACAAGGGTGGTTCGGAGACACTGCTCGGACATGTCCTGCGCGGCCGGCGCGATGATGTGGTACTCGCCACGAAGTTCGGCAACGACATGGGCGGAATGTATGGCCAGGACTTCCGCGCGCGGGCGTCCCGCCGATACATTCGCAAGGCCGTCGAGGGTTCGCTGAGCCGACTGCAGACGGATCACATCGATCTTTACCAGCTACACAACCTCGACGCGTTCACGCCCATCGAGGAGACCCTCGAAGCGCTTGACGAGATCGTCAAGGAGGGCAAGGTGCGCTACATCGGCGCCTGCAACCTCGACGCCTGGCAGGTGGCGGACGCCGAGTGGACCGCGCGCGCCTCGGGCGCGACCCGGTTCATCTCCGCGCAGAACCACTACAGCCTGCTCAACCGGGACGTCGAGGCCGAGCTCGTCCCGGCCACCCTGAAGTACGGCGTCGGGGTGATCCCGTACTTCCCGCTGGAGAACGGGCTGCTCACCGGCAAGTACCAGCGGGACGAGGCCCCGCCGGCCGGCACTCGGCTCGCCGGGCGCCAGGACGAGCTGACCGACGACGTCTTCGACCGCCTCGACGTGCTGGAGACCTTCGCCCGGGAGCGGGACCGCTCGCTGCTCGACGTGGCGATCGGTGGCCTGGCCGCGCAGCCCGGCGTCACCTCCGTCATCGCCGGGGCGACCAGCGCGGGACAGGTGCGCGCGAACGCGACCGCCGGCGAATGGCAGCCCCGGGCGGACGACCTCGCGGTGCTGGACAAGATCGCACCGACGGCTCGGCCCACTCGCCCCTGACGCGTCTCCCGCCCTGCCCGCCCGCTGTGGGCTGGGCAGGGCGGGGCACGCGCGCCAGGGGGATCAGGCGGGCGCGGGCCGCTGGCTCAGCAGGCGCGCGAGGCGGCGTTCCCGCTCCGCCGGCAGCGTCGTCATGAGCACGACGGGCTGATGCGGCCGCAGCGCCGCGGTGACGTCGTCGACCGAGCCGCGGACCAGAACGATCACCGCGGCCCGGCCCGGCCGCAGATGGCCGGCGATCCGCCGGACCATCGCCTCGTCGATGCCCGAGCGGCGCAGCCGGCCGGCCAGCGCGCCCGCACCCGCACCGAGGCCAAGCCCCAGGATCGGCGCGAGGAACACCGCCCCCGCCACCCCGCCGCACACCGCACCGCCGAGGGCCGCCGTGCAACCCGGGCTGGCGAGATGACGGACCGTGACCCGGCCGTCGTGATCCCGGCCCACCAGCGCGCCATCGGCGAGGTCGAGCCGTTTGCGCCGCCGTAGCCGCCGGCCCAGCGACCATGCCCGCCGTGCCTGATCGGGACTGTCGAATCCGAACACCACGAGCTGCGCAGCCACCGCCGCCATCCCTTCCCGGCCACCCGGCCGCCTGTCTGCTCCCGGCCGCCACCGCCCTGCGGGGAGCCGGGGAACGCGGCCCCGGCGCGGCCAGACTCCCTCCATCCGACCGCAGTCCCGGTCGAGTCGCAATCGCGCCACACCGTGGAACGTCGAACCAGTCGGGCACCTCGGGTCTGCCGCCGCGATCGGGGCACGATCGATAAGACTGGGTGGCATGGTGCAGGTGGGTCTCGAGCAGGGCGATATCACCCGGGTGGCGACGGACGCGATCGTGAACGCCGCGAACAGCAGTCTGCTCGGCGGCGGCGGGGTTGACGGGGCGATCCACGCCGCCGGCGGGCCCGAGATCCTCGCCGCGTGCCGCCGGCTGCGCCAGACCAGCCTGCCGGCTGGGCTGGCGACGGGCGAGGCGGTCGCGACGACGGCCGGCCGGTTACCCGCCCGTCACGTCATCCACGTCGTCGGCCCCGTCCACGACCCAGGTGAGGACCGTGCGGCGCTGCTGCGCTCGGCCTACCTCCGGGCGCGGGGGGGGGGGGGGGGGGGGGGCGCCCGCCCCCCCCCCCCCCCCCCCCCCCCCCCGCCGTCGGGCTTGAGCCGTGAACGAAGCGGTCGAGTGGCGCGGGGGAGTCGCGGAAAGGTCCCGTTGACGGCAGGCGACGCGCAGGTCCAGAGCATCGCGCGGGAGATTCACTCCCACAGAATCGACGTGCTGACCGCATCGGTCGCCCGGTTGGGTAGGTCGGCGGGAACCTGTCGCCTGGTCGACTGCCCGTGTCGCGGGTGTGATCGAGGCGGCCGAACCGGCGATGAAGCGGCGAGATGTTTTTCCGAAGGTGGCTCGTCCCGCTCGCGGTTCGGTTGATGGGGCTTTGCCGCGGCTATTCGCCTGCTACTGTCGGGATCGCGCGGCGACGCCCCACAGATCGCATTGTGGGCGCATAGACAATTAGCTGTTTCTTTCGGATTACGGTGGCGACCAAATCTGTCGGCTCTGGGAGGGCTGGACGTGGTTGCCAGGAGATCAACGGCGATCTTGGTCGGGGTATGGTTATGCGCCGTTGCGCTGGGCGGCTGTGGGAGCGGCCCGAGTCAGGGCTCGGCGAGAACCTGTCACACCCCGGGAGTGACGGCGAACGAGATCCGGGCCGGGTTGCTGTACACGTTCACCGGCGCCGGCAGCGAAGCGCTGGGGCCGTCGCGGGCAGGAATCGCGGCCCGTTTCGGTGTCGAGAACGCGGTGGGCGGCGTGAACGGGCGTCGCCTGGCCTACGACTGGCGGGACGACCAGAGCCAGTCGGCGATCAACTCCGTGATGGCTCGTGAGCTGGTCGAGAAGCACCAGGACTTCGGTCTGATCGAGATGAGCACCGTGGCCACGGGCAGCGCGAAGTACCTTGCCGACCAGGGCGTCCCGGTCGCCGGGATCGCCGCGGAGCCGGTGTGGGCCCAGAATCGCAACATGTTCGCCTTCTCGTACTCCCAGGGCGATATCGACACCTACGGCAGGTACGCCAAGGATCATGGTGGCTCCCGGGCGATCGTTCTCTCCGCGCGTATCGCGCCCAGGTTCAGCGCCGACGCCGCCGTGCAGAAGGAGAAAAGCCTCCAGGCGGTCGGCATGCCGGTCGTCATGACGGCCGTGGACGAGCCGCCGACCGACACGCAGATCGACAGTGTCGTGCGGGAGATGCTCGACGAGAAGATTGATGTGCTGACCGGATCGGTCACCACCGGGACCTTCGCGCGGTTCATGGTGGCGGCCCGGCAGGCCGGGGTGCATCTGAAGGTCGCCATCTCCGGGGGTGAGGTGCCAAACGCGGAGATGTTGGCGCAGTACGGCCCGCGGCTAGCCGGGCTGACGATGGGCGCCACCTATCTCCCGCCGCAGTCGAAGTCGCCGGCGACCGATGCCTACCACGCGGCGATGGCCGCGTACTCACCCGATCTCCCGGATCCGGACCAGACTCTCGCGCTCATCGGCTACGCCGTCGCCGACATGTTCATCCGGGGCCTGAAAGCGGCCGGACCCTGCCCGACGAGGCAGAGTTTCATCGCCGGACTGCGGGTGGCGAAGAACTACACGGCGGCAGGTCTCGTCCCCGCGACCGACTTCGAGCGGGACTTCGGCAGGAGCACCACCTGCTTCGCCTTCATCGCGGTGAACAGCGCCGGCAACAGCCTTGACGTGGTCGATCCCAGCTACTGCGGCCAGCGGCTGTCGCACTGACCTGGCCGGCTCACTGATACGTGATCAGGTCCGGCGGGGGTGTGAGCGCCAGCGTCTCCGCCGGGCTGAAGATGTTCGTGTCCTGGGTGAGGAACAGCTTGAAGCCGGTGAAGAACGGCGGCCGGGCCTGCAGCAGCGCGTACTTCTCGACCTTGTCCGTGCGGGCGCCGAAACCATCGATGTGGAAGACGGTGGCGAGTTCCGGCCGGGCCTGGATCGCGGCGCGGTCGGGCAGCATCGACTGGGTGAACTGGTGAATGATGAACAGTTTCTGCGGCAGGTTGTTCGCCTGGACTATGCCGGCGAGCCAGGCCGACACCTCGTTCAGCCCGGCCGCGTCGCTACTGCCGATCTGCTTGCCGGGCCGCTGATCCGGGCCCATCTTCCATTCCGGGTCCAGGGCCAGGCCGACGTCCGGTTCACGCAGGAAGCGTTCGTACCGGCGGGCCTGGTCGAGGAAACGGCCGCGGCCCGGCTGCAGGTCCAGGATGAGCAGCATCCGGTGGGCGCGGGCGGCGGCGAGATAGGGCGCGACGGCATCGTCGGTCAGCGCGGTGCTGTAAAGCCCGTCGGCTCCGGGTGAGGCCGACGCGACGGTCGCGATCAGTTCCATCGCCGGTTGCACGGGCCGATCGCCCGCGCCGAACGGCGCCGCGGCGGTGAGCACCCGCTGCGCGGCCTGCTCGGGCGTGCCCTGCCCGAGGATGCCGAGCGCGCCGCCGCCGACCGAGCCGTAGTGCGCGACGATCCGGTAGGTCGGCAGCAACGACCGCCCGCCCATCGGCAGCCGCGGTTCGCGGCCCCGCGCGCCTGCCGCGCCACCGGGATCATCCGCGTGGCGGGCGCCCGGTGCCTGGC